>JBBQDD010000011.1:0-22178 GCA_038319335.1 Sphingomonadales bacterium | reverse complement strand
GGCATGATCGCCAGTTGCATCGTCAGGTCGTGCGGCACGTCTGGCGTTTCCATAAAGCCGTATTTCAGCACGACGCTGGTGAAATTATCGTCGATCCGCGCCACTGTCGCCCGCTCTTCCACCGGAATGGTCGGGCGATCGGCGGTGCGCACGCTGACGATCAGGTTGCGTTCGTGCAGCACCTTGTTGTGCTTCAGGTTATGGAGCAGCGCGCCGGGCGTGTTGGCGGGATTTGCGGTCAGGAACACCGCTGTACCCTCCACGCGCTCAGGCGGGCGCTTGGCGAGTGCGGCAGCCAGATCGGCCAGCGGGATGCTCTGCCGCGCCTCAAACGCGCCGACAATGGCCTTGCCGCGCCGCCAGGTGGCGATCAGCAGGCCAATCGTGGCAGCAACCACCAGCGGTACCCAGCCCCCTTCAATCACGCGCAGGATGTTGGAGCCGAAAAAGATCAGGTCCAGCAGCAGGAATGGGGCAATCAGCGCCACCGCGCGCGCCCGGCCCCAATGCCAGTGATGCCGTACCACCAGATAGCCAAGGCACGTCGTGACCACCATCGTGCCCGTTACAGCGATGCCATAGGCCGCTGCCATCGCGGTGGAACTGCGAAACTGCGTCACCAGCACGATAACGCCGATCAGCAGCAACCAGTTGATCGCCGGCAGGTAAATTTGCCCCGAGTTATCGGCGGATGTCTGGCGGATGCGCAGCCGCGGCAACAGGCCCAGCTGGATCGCCTGTTGGGTCAGCGAAAACGCGCCGGTAATCACCGCCTGGCTGGCGATGATCGTCGCCAGCGTCGCCAGCAGCACCAGCGGAATGCGCAAAGCGCCGGGCGCCATCAGGAAGAACCAGTCCTGATTGGCAAAGGGCTGGCCAGATGCCGTCGCCACCTCCAGCGCGTTCAGCGCAAACGCGCCCTGGCCAAGATAATTCAGGATCAGTGCCGGGAACACCAGCGCGAACCAGCCGAGCTGGATCGGAAAGCGCCCGAAATGCCCCATATCGGCGGTCAATGCTTCAGCACCCGTCACCGTCAGGAACACCGCGCCCAGCACAAACAGGCCGATCACCCCGTGCTGCAGCATGAAGCTGATGCCATAAAGCGGCGACAGCGCCTTCAGGATGCCTGGCTCATCGGCGATATGATACAGTCCCAGCCCGCCAATCGCGACGAACCACAGCACGCAGACGGGCCCGAACAGCTTTGAAACGCTGGCGGTGCCACGCGACTGGATGAGGAAAAGCCCGGCCAGGATCGCGATCGTCAGGCCCAGGATGACGTGTTCGCTGAACAAGGCGCCGCCGCCCGGAATCGTCTTCAGCCCCTCAACCGCTGACAACACCGACAAGGCCGGGGTGATGATGGCATCGCCATAGAACAAAGCCGCGCCCGCTGCCCCCAGCACCAGCGCAACCCGGGCCCGCGTGCCAAGCGATCGCCGCGCCAATGCCGTCAGCGCCAGCACGCCGCCCTCGCCCTGATTATCGGCGCGCATCAGGAACAGCACATATTTGAACGTCACCACGATCATCAACGTCCACAGCGCCAGCGACAGCACGCCTAGAATCTCGCTCGTATCGATGCCGCCCGCTGCCGATTGGGCCAGTGCCTCGCGAAACGCGTAGAGCGGGCTGGTGCCGATATCGCCGAACACCACGCCGATCGCACCGATCGCCAGGATCAGGGTGGCGCGGCTGGCGGGGGGGTGATCCTCAGGCACGGTGTCAACGGTGGACATGGATTTGGGTGCTCATGGCGGGACGGCGCGCTTTACGCCTGTGGCTGATCCGCGCAACCGATTTGTTGCAACAGCGAACGCATGGGGCGCGGGCAGGATTGCTACGCTGGCCTGCACGCGCCATAGCAGGCACATGGTTCCCTTTTCGTTCGCTGATCATATGCTGATGGCGCTGCCGCAAGGCGCGCTGTTCTGGCCCGCCCGGCGCGCCTTGCTGGTGGCGGACCTGCATTTCGAAAAGGCGAGCTGGTTTGCATCCTTCGGCCAGATGCTGCCGCCCTATGACAGCATCGCCACATTGACTGACCTGACGGCGATCGTCGATGTGGTGGCCCCGGCGGAAATCTGGTGCCTGGGGGATAGTTTCCATGATTCGGCGGGCGCGGGCAGGCTGCCGCCGCGCGCGCAGGGATTGCTGGCTGCGCTGACGGCGCGGGTGCGCTGGACCTGGGTGACGGGCAATCACGATCCCGCCCCGGCCCATCATCACGGTGGTGCCGTGGTGGACGAGGCGGTGATCGACGGCATCGTGCTGCGCCATGAGGCTGATCCGGGCGAGCGGCGGCCCGAACTATCGGGGCATTTTCACCCGAAATTACGGGTCCGGGTGCGCGGTCGGCACGTGTCGCGGCGGTGCTTTGTCGCCAGTCCCACCAAGATCGTGCTGCCAGCATTCGGCGCGCTGACCGGGGGGCTGGACGCTGCGCACCCCGAAATCGCCCGGGCGATGGGTGGCCAGGGCGAAGCGCTGGTGCCGGTCGACAACCGGCTGCTGCGCTTCGCCCTGGCGGCGTGATGCTGGCTTAGCGCGCGATCGGCGCGAAAGCGGCCTTGAACGCAGCGACCTTTGGCTTGTCGAACCGCACGATATAGGGGTGGTAGGGGTTCTGGCGGAAGAAATCCTGATGATAGGATTCAGCCGGATAGAAATTGCCGCTTTCCAGCTTGGTGACGATCGGTTGGCCAAAGGCACGGGTTTTTTGTAGCTGGGCGATATAGGCAGCCGCCACGATTTTCTGCTGCGCATTTTGCGGGAAGATCGCCGAACGATAGCTGGGGCCGCTATCCGGGCCCTGACGGTTCAGCTCGGTCGGGTTGTGCGCGACCGAGAAATAGACGCGCAGCAACGTGGCATAGCTCACCACGCGCGGATCATAAACGATCTTGATCGCCTCGGCATGGCCGGTGGTTTCGGTGCTGACGATCTCATAGCTCGCCGTCTGGGCGGTGCCCCCGGCATAGCCTGATGTGACGGATTGAACGCCCTTCACGCCTTCAAACACAGCCTCCATGCCCCAGAAACAGCCCCCGGCGAGCACGGCGGTTTGGGTGCCGGCCGTTTTGGGCACGTCCTTCAACGCAGCGGGGATGATGACGGCGCGTTCTGCATTGGCGCTGCCACCGGCAAAGGCGACAAGGGCAAGGCCGGCAAAACCAGCGGCGGCAATGATCGTTCGGGTCATGATATTCCTCTTGGTGGTCCTGCCAGGATTACGCACCGCACCCCGCAATGGTTACACACCTACCGAGGCGTGTCAGCCAGCGAAGGACGCGATGGCCGAAATCTGGCTGGTCAGCGTGCGGGTTGCCTCTGCCGGCTGGAATGCCAGGATGCCAAGCGTACCCAGCACAAAGCCGCCGAATACCTGCCACAGCAGGGAAGATTTCAAAATGCTGGTCATCGACCTGATCCTTATGAACCCGGCGCATCAAGGGGGAGCGAGCGCCAGTGAGCCGTTCAGATCGGTGCTTTTCCCATCCGAACAACCCCAAGATTAGCTTGGGGCTGATGAACAATTGCTGGCCGATCCGTTCAAGATACGGCGGCACAGGCGGTTTGGATACGTTCGCACGCCTCACGCAGCAAATTTTCTGACGTGGCATAGCTGATCCGCATGGCGGGGGAGAGCCCAAACGCCGCACCCTGCACCACGGCAACGCGCGCTTCATCAAGCAGATAGCCCACAAATGCCTCGTCAGTGTCGATCACCGCGCCCTTGGGCGTGCGCTTGCCGATTAGCGCGGAAAATTCAGGATAGACGTAAAACGCCCCATCGGGTCGCGGGCAGGTGATGCCGCTGGCCTGGTTCAGCATCGACACGACCAGGTCGCGGCGCGATTGAAACGCGGCGGCGCGGTCCTTCAAAAAGCTCTGGTCACCGTTCAGCGCGGCAACCGCGGCGGCTTGCGCGATCGAACAGGGGTTTGATGTCGATTGCGACTGCAGCTTGGCCATCGCCTTGATCAGCCAGGCCGGGCCGCCCGCAAAGCCGATCCGCCAGCCGGTCATCGCATAGGCCTTTGAACAGCCATTGACGGTCAAGGTGCGATCATAAAGTTCGGGGCAGACTTGCGCGATCGTGGCGAATTCGAAGCCGTCATACAGGATATGTTCGTACATATCGTCGGCAAACACCCAGACATGCGGGTGGCGCACCAGCACATCGCCCAAGGCGCGCAGTTCAGCGGCGGTATAGGCGGCGCCAGTGGGGTTGGACGGGGAATTCAGGATGACCCATTTGGTGCGCGGAGTGATGGCGGCTTCCAGCTGGGCGGGGCTGATTTTATAGCCCTGATCGGCGCCTGCCGCGACGATCACCGGCACGCCGCCTGCGAACAGCACGACATCGGGATAGCTCACCCAATAGGGCGCGGGGACGATCACCTCGTCGCCCGCATCCACCGTCGCGACCATCGCATTGAACAAGGTGTGCTTGCCGCCAACATTGGCGGTCACTTGTTTGGTCGCATAATCAAGGCCGTTGTCGCGCTTGAACTTGGCGACGATGGCGGCTTTCAGCTCGGCGGTGCCATCGACCACGGTATATTTGGTCTTGCCGTCGCGAATCGCCTTGATCGCGGCTTCCTTGACGAAATCAGGGGTGTCGAAATCGGGCTCGCCCGCGCCCAAGCCAATCACGTCAACCCCTTGGGCTTTCAGCTCGAATACGCGCGCGGTGATCGCCAGGGTGGGCGATGGGCTGATCCGGTCGAGCGCGGCTGAAGGATGCATGATGGGTCGCCTGGCAGTTGAACGCTGCCCGGCTATAGGCTTGGCGCTTGCTGCGGTGCAACCGGAACGGTGGCGAGCACGGCCGGAATCAGCCCGCGCAGGGCATTGCCGATGAAGAATCCGCCGGCCAGGTCAACTGCCGTCACCTCCCCCTCGATCGCCTTTCCGCGCGCGATCAGCTCTGCCCGCAGCACCCCGGGAAGCAGTCCGGTGGGGCCTGTCGCTGGGGTCACCAGCAAATCGCCGCGCATCACGAAAACGGAAGTAAAGCTGCCCTCCGTCACCCGCCCTTGCGCGTCGGTGAATACCACCTCGAACGCGCCCGTCGCGATCCGGGCGTCGTCGTAGAATCCCCGGTCGCTTGTTTTATGGCGCAGGCGGAAATCGGCGGGGTCGACCGGCAGCGGCGCGATGGCGACGATTACCGGCCCGGCAGGCGCAGCGGGCATCGCCGCTGATTCGATGGCGATTGCGCCGCTGGGGGCGAGCAGCAACCGCACCCGGCTGGGCGCCCCAAGCCTGAACGTGGCGGCTTGCAGTTCATTGCGCGCAGCATGCCGATCAAAGGCAAAGCCGAAGCGGCTGGCGCTTGCCTTCATCCGCGACAAATGCCGGTCGAGCAGGGCGATGCCGGTTTGCGGGTGGAACGCCATGGTTTCGATCAGATCAAAATGCGGCGGGCCGCTTGGCACGAACCCGCCCTTGGCGCGTGCCTCATCCCATTCCTCCTCCGCGCGCGAATCAGCGACGATGCCGCCGCCGCTGCCGAACAGCGCGTGATCGTCACCGCCCTGAATCAGCAATGTGCGGATGGCGACGTTGAACATCGCATCGCCGCCCCCGCTGGCACTGACCGCATCGAACCGCCCGATCGCGCCGGTATAGGGGCCGCGCGGGGCCTGCTCGATCGCGGCGATCGCCTCCATCGCGCGAATCTTGGGGGCGCCGGTGATTGATCCGCAGGGGAACAGCGCCGCCATCACGTCAACCGCGTCCTTGCCCGGTGCACGCTGGGCGGTGACGGTGGAGACCATCTGGTGGATCGTCGGGTATGTCTCCACCGCGAACAGGCTGGGCACGGCGACGCTGCCCGGCACCGCGACGCGTGACAGATCGTTGCGCATCAGATCGACGATCATCAGATTTTCGGCGCGCTGCTTGGGATCGGTGGCCAGCGCAGTGGCAATCGCTTCATCTGCGGCCACATCCTCGCCGCGCCGCGCCGTGCCCTTCATCGGCTGGCAGCGCAGCGTTCCGCCATCCACCGCAAAGAACAATTCGGGCGACAGCGACAGCAACCGATCCGTACCGGTATCGATGAACGCGCCGTATCCAGCCCCCGCCCGCGCGCGCAATTGGGCGTAAACGGCCAGCGGATTGCCTGCAAACGCCACGGTTGACGCAAAGGTCAGGTTCGTCTGGTACAGATCACCCGCCGTGATCAGCGCCAGCACATCGGCCAGCCGCGCATCATAGGCGGCGCGATCAATGGACGGGGCAGGTGTGCCAATCCATGCGCCAGCGGGATCCGGCAGCCAGGCGGGCACATCCTCACCGGCAATTTCGGTAAAGTCGTCGAACAGCCCGAACCACAAAAGCGGTCCGATGCTCCCGCGAGGCTCGCCCAGCACCGGCTCAAACGCGGCTGCCGCTTCATAGGCGATGTATCCGGCGGCATGCTGGCCCGCAGCGTTGGCGGCGCGTATCTCGGCGAGCGCCGGGGCCACTCCGGCCAGGTGGTGCACCTCAATCACCCGCGTGGGCGCTTGGTACAGGCGCGCGGGCGCACCGCCCGGGCGGGCATCGTCGAGCAGGACAAAGGGTGCGGTCAAATGGGGCATCGGCTATCCGCCAAATGCCCCGCGCGGCAGGGCGGGGCAACCCCGTGGTTCGGCGCGAGGCGCTTGTGCGCACCCGCGCGCCGACTTATTTGCAGAACGATGACCAATCAATCCGTCCCACCGCTCATGCCGCCGCTGCGCGCCGCCATCATCCCCGTCACGCCGTTGCAGCAGAACTGCACGCTGCTGTGGTGCACCGCGACGATGCGGGGTGCCTTTGTCGATCCCGGTGGCGATCTGCCCAAGCTGCGGGCGGCGATGGCGCATCACGGCGTGACGATCGAAAAGATCATCCTCACCCACGGCCATATCGATCATTGCGGCGAGGCGGGCGTGTTCGCCAAGGAACTCGGCGTGCCGATTGAAGGGCCGCATGAGGCGGACCGGTTCTGGATCGCGCGGCTGGCCGATGATGGCCGATCTTACGGCATCAACGGCGTCGTGTTTGAGCCCGATCGCTGGCTGGTGGAGGGTGATCAGGTGCGCGTCGGCGATCTGGCGCTCGATGTGTATCACTGCCCCGGTCATACGCCGGGCCATGTCGTGTTCCACCACCCGGCATCAAAGCTCGCGATTGTGGGCGATGTGTTGTTCCAGGGATCGATTGGCCGCACTGATTTTCCGCTCGGCAATCACCAGGATCTGCTCGACGCGATTGTCGCCAAGCTATGGCCGCTCGGCGATGACACGGTATTTCTGCCCGGCCACGGCCCGACGAGCAATTTCGGCCATGAACGCCGCTGCAACCCATATGTGGGTGATGCTGCGCTGGCGGCTTAGGTTCGGTTGAAGTTTTCCATCATCCGTTCGGGCTGAGCGAAGCCCAAGCCCAAGCCCAAGCGCTCGCCCTTCGACTGCGCTCAGGGCGAACCGAGATGGGCTTTTGTAACTGGCGCAATCACCCGGTTGGCTGCTGCACGGTAACAGGCAGCACCGTGATCGGGCTGGACGGCGCGGTGAACGCAATCACCAGCGCATAGCCCCCCAGCCCCAGCATCGTGAACAACGATATCAGCGTGCCCGCAAACCGGCCCGGAATCCAGCCGTCCATGCCGATACCGTGGCCAACCCGGCCAAGCAGGTACAGCGCGCTTACCGCCCATAGCCAGGTCGACGTGCCCCGGCTCAGCTCGATCGCGCCGATCAGGATCAGGACAATCGGGGTGTATTCGATGAAATTGGCCTGTGCGCGCATTCGGGCGATCAGCGGCATGTCGCCGCCATCGCCAATGCTCACCTTGGCCGCGCGGCGTGCGCTGCCAGTGCGCATCGCCAGCCAGAAATTGATGAGCGCCGCGCCACCGGCGGCAACAAGCGTGATGGGAAGGGCGCTGGACATGATGGATTCCTCTGGCAGGCAGGTGCTGCGACGTGCCTTGCCAGTCCCACCCCATGCTGACAATGCGGCTGTTAGCGGCAGGGCACCGCGCCTCGCGGTACGCCATGCTTGCAAGCGCCTGCAAATTCGCTATAGCGCCACGCTTCGCGATGCGTCTGGCCGCTGGTGGCTTCTGCGGCTGGTTGGCCGTTGGTTTATGCACCAATTGCCCGGTTTATCGCCTTCGTTCACGATTTTCACAGCTTAAGGTGCCGAAATGGCCGTCCCCAAAAGAAAGACTTCGCCGTCAAAGCGTGGCATGCGCCGCAGCCACGATTCGCTGCCAATCGAGGCATATCAGGAATGCCCCAATTGTGGTGAATTGAAGCGCCCGCACATCATGTGCGGTTCTTGCGGCCATTATAATGGCCGTGAGATCCTGTCGGTCGAAGGCTGACCCTAACACCGACCGGGGATCGCCAGCACGTGTCGATCAGCTCTTACATTGCCATCGATGCGATGGGTGGCGATGAAGGGCTGTCGGTTATGCTTGCGGGCGTGGCCCTGGCACGACAGCGGTTCGATTCGCTCCGCTTCCTGTTGGTCGGCGATGAAGCTGCGATCACGCCTGCGCTGAAAAGCTATCCGGCGCTCGCTGATTGCACTGAAATCGTCCACGCGCCCGGCATCGTCACGGCAAGCGAAAAGCCCAGCCAGGCGCTGCGCCGCGCCAAGACCACATCGATGGGGATCGCGATTGACCTGGTGAAACAGGGTCGCGCAGGCGTTGCGGTGTCGTCGGGCAACACCGGCGCGCTGATGGCGATGGCGAAAATCGCGCTGCGCACCTTGCCCGGCATCGATCGCCCGGCGCTCGCCGCATTGCTGCCCACGCTGGGCATGAACGACGTGGTGATGCTCGATCTGGGCGCGAATACCGAATGCGATGCCCGCAATCTGGTGCAGTTCGCGGTGATGGGCGCGGCTTATGCCCGCACGACGCTTGATCTGGCGGCCCCCCGCGTCGCTCTGCTCAACATCGGTACCGAAGCGCTGAAGGGCACGGACAGCATTCGTGATGCCGCCGCGATGCTGAAGGCCGCCACCCATTTGCCGATGATTTTCTCGGGCTTTGTGGAGGGGAACCGGCTGTCGCAGGGTGATCTCGACGTGATCGTGTGTGACGGCTTTACCGGCAACATCGCCCTGAAAACGGCCGAGGGCACGGCGAAATTCGTCGGCGATCTGCTGAAGCGCGCGTTTCGCAGCTCGATCCGCTCAAAACTCGGTTTCCTCATCTCGCGGCCTGCGACTCAGCTGCTGCGCGATCATCTTGATCCCAACAACCATAATGGCGGCGTATTCCTGGGGTTGAACGGGCTGGTCGTGAAAAGCCATGGCGGGGCCAATGCCATCGGCGTCGCGCACGCGATTGAGGTGGCTGCCAAGATGGTGCGCGATGACCTGACCCGCCGGATCAGCGACGATCTGGGCAATTTTGAAGCGCAGGCCGCGTGATTCGCTCGGTCATCACCGGCACGGGATCGGCGCTGCCCGCACGCCGCGTTTCCAACGCAGAACTGACGACGACGGTCGACACGACGGACGAATGGATCGTCGAGCGCACCGGCATCCGTTTTCGTCATATCGCCGGGGATGGCGAGACAACGTCAACGCTCGCCACCGATGCGGCACGCGCCGCACTCGCTGCAGCGGGACGGGATGCAGGCGATATCGACCTGATCGTGCTCGCCACCGCCACGCCGGACCAGACATTCCCTGCCACCGCCACCACGGTGCAGGCCGCGCTGGGGATTGATGATTGCGTGGCGTTTGACGTCGCGGCGGTCTGTTCGGGCTTTCTCTATGCACTCCATGTGGCTGACAGCCTGATCCGTACCGGGGCCGCGCGGCGGGCACTGGTGATTGGCGCCGAAACCTTCAGTCGAATCCTTGATTGGGAAGATCGCACCACCTGCGTGCTGTTTGGCGACGGTGCGGGCGCGATCGTGCTTGAAGGCGAGCAGGGCGGTAATCGCGGCATCCTGTATAGTCGCCTCCACGCCGATGGGCGGCACAACCAGCTGCTCTATGTTGATGGTGGCCCGTCCACCACGGGCACGGTCGGCAAGCTGCGGATGAAGGGGCGTGAAGTGTTTCGCCACGCCGTCGTCAATCTGGCGGCGGTGATGGAGGAAGTGCTCGCCAGTGCAGGGTTTGTACCTGGCGATGTCGACTGGGTGGTGCCGCACCAGGCCAATGCCCGTATTTTGGATGCCACCGCGCGCAAGCTGGGCCTGCCCGGCGAAAAAGTGATCATGACGGTGGATCAGCACGCCAACACATCGGCGGCATCGGTGCCACTCGCGCTTGACGTTGCGGTGCGCGACGGGCGCATCAAGCGGGGCGACCTGCTGGTGCTGGAGGCGATGGGCGGCGGCTTCACCTGGGGGGCAGCGCTGGTTCGCTTCTAGGGGCTCGTTCGGGCGACCGTTTCTGCCTGTAACTTTTTCGTTACATTCTGCTTTTCATCCTTTGATTGCCTGTGATAGGCAGCACCGGGGCATGGTAAATGGGGAGGGGCGAATGGCTGTTGCAGGGACGTTGACGCGAGCTGATCTGGCGGACGCATTACACCGCGATGTGGGGCTTTCGCGGATGGATTCCGCCAAGCTGGTTGAACAGATTCTCCATCACATGTGCGAATCGCTCGCCAATGGTGAGAATGTGAAGATTTCCGGATTCGGCACATTCGTGTTGCGGAACAAGGGCGAGCGCGTGGGCCGCAACCCCAAGACCGGGGTCGAAGTGCCGATTGCGCCGCGCCGCGTGCTCACCTTCCGCGCCAGCCAGATGATGCGTGAGCGCATTGTCGGGGCGAGCTGACCTCCCCTATGTCAGCGCCGCTTGAAAAGGCGGCCGGGGCCTTTCGAACGATCGGCGAGTTGTCGCAGGAACTCGGCATCCCCCGGCATATTCTTCGTTATTGGGAAACACGCTTTCCACAGCTCCGCCCGCTCCAGCGGGCGGGCAAGCGACGCTATTACCGGCCCGACGATGTGGCGCTGGTGCGGCGAATCAACGGACTTCTCAATCTGGAGGGTTATACGATTCGCGGCGTTCAGGCGCTGCTCGCCGCTGAACGCAAGCAACCCGCCGCCCCGGTCAATGCAGCCGCGGTGAAGGCGGTGCGCGACATGCTGGCCGATGCGCTGGAACGCGATGTGATGGAAAGCGATAGCGTTTAGAACCGCGAAAAGCACGGCGGCTCAGCCAAACCGGAATCCCCTCATAACCGCCCGCATCAAAATCGCCGGTGTTGCTCAATCACGGTGCCGCCGGCGGGCAGCACTATCTCGGTCCCGTCATGGCCGATCACCAGCGGCCCTTTGAACCGCCCGCGCGCGTCGCCCAGAAACGGCCCCTCCAGGATCGAATAGGGCAGCGGCGGCACGATATGCGTCAGCAGCAGCATTTTCACGCCAGCGCGCTGCGCGATGTCCGCTGCCTGTTGCGGCGTGGTGTGGTAAGTCGGGATGTCGTGGAAAATCCGGGCCAAATTGCCTCGCCCTGCCCGCTTTGCCGCCGCCTGCTGCAGCCCGACGAGCGTATCCGACAGGGCTTCGTGCACCAGCACATCGGCACCCCGGGCGGCGCGTTCCACCGATCGGGCGGGCCTGGTATCGCCGCTCACCACGATCCGGCGGCCCTTATAGGCAAAGACATAGCCGTAAGCGGGCTCCACCGGGGCATGATCAACGCGGAACGCAAATACCTGCAGGCCGTGCTGGGCAAAGATCAGCCTGGTGTCGCCATTGGCCGGTGCATCCTGCGCAAAGGCCTGCATGCCAAAGGCCGCGGGTTGCATCACCTGCGTGCCGTGATGCGCGATGCGGTAACCGCGATCGAGGCTGTAGGCGGTGTTGAACCCGGCGACGACGGTATCGACGCCGGGCGGACCATAAACCGGCAGCGGCACGGGCGATCCGCTGGTCCCCCAATGCTGCAGCATCAGCGCACCCAGCGAATCGATATGATCGGAATGGAAATGGGTGAGGAACACGGCCTCCACCCGGCCAGCGCCGTATCCCATCCGGCCCAGGTTGCGCACGCCGCCCTCGCCAATGTCGACCAGATAGACGTGGCGGCCAGCCGTGATGACGGTGCACGGCCCGGCACGATCGGGCGACGGCATGGGCGATCCTGCGCCGCATAGCGCCACCCCCAGCCCATCGGGGCGCCCGGCAAAGGGATCGGTCGTCAGCACCTGATCCATCCCGCGTTCGAACAGCGCGAGCGCGATCCGGTCGCGCATCAACCACGCCCCGCCTGCGATCAGCGCCAGCAGCAGCGCGGCGATGCCGATGATCCGCTTCATGCATTTTTCCGATCAATGGGGGAAAGGCCGATGATGTCGCGCAGATCGTCCTCGACGCGCCAGAGCCGGTCCTGGCCCCACCAGCCGGGGCGATCATCCACCTGGAATGAGGGCACGCCCCACAGCCCCAGCGCGAACAGATCGGCCCGGTTGGCCTCCGCCACTGCCCGCCACGAATCGTCCGCAAGCGCCGCGTGCACCGTATCCGCGCTGATGCCTGCGCGCGCGGCGACGGGCAGCAGCCCGGCATCGGTCGTCATGTCGGTTCCTTGCGCAAAGGCGGCGCGCAGGAAGGATATCGCAAATGCCAGCCCCTTATCCTGCGCGATGGCATGGTGCAGCACGGCCAACCCGCGCTCCACCCCCAGCCCGACCGGGTCGACAATCGTCCCAAATCCGATGCCAGCGCGGTTGGCCTCGCGCTTGGTATCCAGCGTAATATACATCCGTTTTGCGCCCGGCACGGGCAATCCGCGCATCACCATGGGCAGCACGAATTTCAGCCGCAGATCAGCGCCATAGGCATCGGCTAGCGCGCCGATCCGCTCGGCGGCGACCAGCGTGTAGGGCGACCGGAAGGACAGATAGAAATCGATCCGGGGCCTGGTGGCGTGCGGTGCGGGCGCGGGCAGGGTGCCCAGATCGAGGATCGGGCATAGCCGGGCGTCCGCTGCGCCATCCGCCGCGCGCAACCGCGATTCCAGATAGTGGAGCCTGTCGACCCCCCAGTAAAACTCGCCCTCAAAATGCGTTGTCGCACCCAGATAATGGCCCAGCCGCTGGCGCGTTGCAGCGCCAGTGCTCAGCAAAGCGGCCGTCGCGGCTGCGTCCAACGATCCATAACGTTCGGCCACGGCGTCCAACGCGGCATCCGCATCATCGGCCAGGCAAGCGCGCGCAACCGCGATCAGCGCTTCCACGGGCCGATCAGCCCCGAGCACAGCAGCGGCAATTGCCTGCGCGCGCGCGATTTGCGCTGGATCGGGATGGCCGTTTCCCAATGGTGCAAGGCCCAGCGTTTCGGCCAGCATCTGCGCATCGCGGCGGCCATAATCGGCCAGCCGCTCAATCTCCGGCGCCGCGCTGGCATCCGGGGCGGGCACCAGGTGCAGCCGCAGTGTCAGCCCATGTCGATCGGCGAGTGCAGCCACAAAGGGCAGCGCGACGGCGCCATAAGGATCGTCGACCTGGAAAAAGAAGTCCGCCGTCATCGCCCCGCCCCTTATCCGGCGCGCCAGCCGATGCCGTGCGCGCCGCGCATCGCGCAGCCCATTGCTCGTCAAAATGCTGGTCACCAGGCGGCGGGTGGCGCTCATCCAATATGGCATAGCTTATAGCATTGGTTGAGACAAAAGAAGATTTTCTGTCCAGCTTAACGTTTGTTTTGTTGCAATTATCGGCGATCAACAATCGGCGTCTGTCATGCCAATAACTGGCCGGTATCGCCGCCTCCCGGTCGCTGCTGGACGCTCCGCTGCGGTTTCCCTATGCCATTGTCCTACCCGATATGAAATCATCGCCATCCTCCCCCAGCCGAAGCAAGCAGCAGCCACCGCCTCCGCCGTTGGCCGATCAAGCGCTTGACGGCCGCCACCTGCGCAGCCGCACCACCCGCGCCAAGATCGTCAGCGCCCTGTTGACGCTGGTGCGCGAAGGCGATGTCGCGCCGGGGGCTGCGCGCGTTGCGGAGGTGGCGGGCGTTGGCTTGCGCACGGTGTTTCGCCATTTCGACGAGATGGAATCGCTGTACCGCGAAATGGCGGACGTGATCGAAGCGCAGGTGATGCCAATCATGCTCAAACCGTTCGAGGCGAGCGGCTGGCGAGACCGGGTGCGGGAAATGGCGGATCGGCGGATCGGCATTTACGAAACCATCATGCCCTACCGGATCTCGTCGAGCATCAAGCGGTTCCAGTCGGCGTTCCTGATGCAGGGCTATCACAAGCAATTACAGCTTGAGCGCACATCGCTTCACGCGATTCTGCCCGCGTCGGTGATTGCCGATGCGCCAGCTGCCAGCGCGATTGAAGTGACGATCAGCTTCCAGTGCTGGCGCCGCCTGCGCCATGATCAGGGCCTTGCGATCGAAGATGCCCGCGCGGTGATCCACCGGCTGCTTGAAGCGGTGCTGGCCAGCATCGCGGATTGATCGGCCCCGCGCGTCGGGGTTAAATCAAGAGCATCAGGATTGGCAGCACCGTGCCCGTCGCGAGCATGATCTGCGCGGTTCGGCGGGCCTGTTTGTTGCTCAGCGCGATCGCGATGCCCAGCGCGGTCGAGATGATCAGCCCGATCGACATGAAGCCGACGAACACTTTCAGCGGCCATGGCGAATGCGCGGGGGCGGCGGGGCCAGCCGCCGCCGCTTCAGCCTTGCCCGCCTCGGCGCCGCCCGCAGGTGCGGCGGGGCGGGGTTTGCGGGGCTTGGGGAAATCCTGCTTTTTGTGGATCGCGGCGATTGTCGCGATCCATTTCGGCGGGGCAACACCGCGCTCAACCTCGTGGAAATCAAACGTCTGCAGCATGCCGCTGAACGCAAAGAACAGGATGGCGGGCGCAAAAAACATGCCGCACCACAAGTGAAATTGTCGCAGGCGGCGAAGGGTGCGCGGGTGCATGATACCTGGCTTTCGGACGATTGGCGTCACCGCGTCATACCCGCGCGCGCTGCCCGGCGCTATCCGGCTTATCGGCTGAATGCGCCTTTCCGGTACAACATCGTGATGGATACCCGGCGATTGCGCGGATCGGACGGGTTTGACGTGATCATCGGCTCGCGATCAGCCACGCCTTCGATCCGTTCGAAACGGCTGTCGGGCAGGCCCCCCTGCGCCAGGCGGCGGCGGGTTGCCTCTGCCCGGCTGCTCGACAGCAGCCAGTTGTTGATGCCGCCGGGATTTTTGAAGGCCAGGCTGTCGGTATGGCCGCGGATCATGATCGTATTGTCCATCGTCGACAGCGATTCGGCGATTGACCCGATCAGCCTGTCAGCTTCGGGTTCGAGCTGGGTGGTGCCCAGGCCGAACATCGAATAATCAGCATTGTCGACCAGATCGATCCGCAGGCCATCGCGCGTGGGCACGAATTTTACATGCGTCGCCAGCTTTTGCAGCTTGATGTTGACCGCCATCGCCTTGGTGACCTGCGCCTTGATCTTTTCAAAATTCCGGCGGTCTTCAGCGGCGATCCTTTTGTCTTTCAACGTGCCCTTTTCGCCGGTGCCCACCTGGGTGCCGCCCGATGCCTCTGCAGGCACGGTGAGAGAGAAAGTGCCGGTTTGCGCGGCCTTGTGCGGATAGTTTTCAAGATCATTGAGCGACGATCCGCCGAACAGCCCGTTCGAGCCTGCGCTGTTCTGCTTGAAATCGATCAGCGTGGGCGCGAAATAATCGGCCAGCGCCTTGCGCTTCTTTTCCGATGTCGCGCCCAGCAGCCACATCAGCAGGAAGAACGCCATCATTGCCGTCACGAACTCGGCATAGGCGACTTTCCATGCGCCGCCATGATGGCCGCCATGCCCCTCGATATAGATTTTCTTGACGATCACCCGGGGCGGCTGGTTGGTGCCGTGCGGTGCGCGCGCGGCCATTATGCGGCCCCGCCTGCGCGATCAATGACGATCAGCATCACCGCCCCCGCAGCCCGTCAAACACCTCGGCAAAGCCGGGCTGGTTGTTGTGGGCAATCCCCGATCGCGCTGCTTCGATCACCAGCGGTTGCGGGTGGCCGTGCAGCGATGCGATGATGATCTGCTTCACCGTGTGGTAGATTGCGGCATCGGCATCGATGATCTGCTGCAGGCGGCCGGCGAGCGGCGCCACCAGCCCGTACGCCAGCAACACACCCATGAACGTGCCGACCAGCGCCGATCCGATCATCGCGCCCAAAATGGCAGGCGGCTTGTCGATCGCGCCCATCGTTTTCACCACGCCCAGCACGGCGGCGACAATGCCCAGGGCGGGCAGGGCGTCTGCCAGGCCCTGCAATGTCGTTTGCGGGCCCTGGACTTCGTGGTGGTGCGTCTTGATGGTGTTATCCATCACTTCCTCAACCGCATGCACATCAAGCGTGCCGGACGATACGACGACCAGGCGCAGCGTATCGGCAATCAGCGCGATCAACGTGTGATCGGCGAGCAACCGGGGATATTCGCTGAAGATGGCGCTGGACGACGGGTCTTCGACATGCGGTTCAAGCGCAATCGGCCCTTCGGTACGCAGCATCTTCATCAATTTGGAAACCAGGAAGATCGTGTCGAGATAATCCTGCTTTTTATAGCGGGGGCCCTTGAACACCTTCCCCAGCCCGCCGCCGATCGCCTTCAGCTCCTTCATCGAATTGCCGATGACGAGCGCGCCGATGGCAGCACCGCCGATGATGAGCATTTCGTGCGGAATGGCCTCCATCACGGGGCCAAGGGCGCCGCCGGTGATGGCGAAGCCGCCAAACACCATGACGAGCAGGATGACAAAGCCGATAATCGGAAACATGAAAGCAGCCGCCTCCGGACGTATGGCCCGCCCCGGGATGGGGGTTTCGGCCATGAAACCCCTTATTCACCAAACTTCGTCGCTAATCCGTTAACCAAACCGCGAAATCAGCGCAGATAATCGAATAACGACAGCGAACTCAGCCGGCTCAGGCTTGCTTGCGTCGCCTGCAGGATGGTGGTGGTCTTTTGCAGCTCGATGATGGCGGTCGTCAGATCGGTGTCCTCGATGCCCGATCGTTCGGTTTCACGGGTAAGGGCGGTCGATTCCAGCCGCGCCGATTCCAGATCGAGCCGCGCACCGCGCGCGCCGATGGAACCGCGCGCGCTGCTCACCTGGTCCAGCGTTGCCTTCACCCCGTCCAGCGCCGTGCCTGCCGCGGCGCTTACGCTGCCGCCTGCTGCCAGCGCATCGGCCAGCCCGGTGAGTACCGCAAAGATATCCGCCGCCCCGGCACTGGCGGGCAGCCCGCCAAAAATCCGCTCCGCCGATTCGCTGGGCTGCACATTGGTGCCCTCGCCAACCGGAATGGCGACGGGATCGCCCGTCCCTGCAAAGCTCACCACGCCCGCTGCATCGCGGGTAACGGCGGTGTCGCCATTGGCCGCGCCGAACAACGGCCCGCCGCGCGCATCCTGGCTGTTGGCGAGCGAGACGAGATCGTCGACAATGCCGCGCAACTGCGCCGCGATGACCGCCTTGTTCGCGTTGGACAGCGTGCCGCTGCTGGCCTGGATGGTGAGTTCCTGCGCCTTTTGCAGCTGGCTCGATACCGAATCGAGCGCGCTATCGGCCTGGTTCAGCACGGTGCGTGCCACATCGATATTCTTGCCCCAGGCGACGTCATCCGCCGTGGTGCGCGCGATCGTCTGCAACCGTCGATAGCCGACGGCGTCGTCGGACGGGGTCGCGATCCTCTTGCCCGATGAGATCTGCTCCTGCAGCGTCTGGTTGCGCCCGTTCAGGCTATTCAGCTGCCCGGCCGATCGATCGAAGAACAGGTTGGTGCCGATAATCGTCATGATTGACCTCAGCGGATATCGAGGATGGACTGGAAGGTTTCGCGCGCCACCTGGATTACCCGGCTCGATGCCTGATAGGCCTGTTGAAAGCGCAGCAGATCAACCGCTTCGCTGTCGAGGTTAACCCCGGTCAGCTGGTCGCGCGCGGTAATCGCCCCGTCGCGGATCGCGTTCTGGGCGTCGGCAACGGTCTGGCGCTGGTCCAGCGCGGTGGCGTTGTTGGCGACCAGCCCTGCCGCATCCGCCTCAAACGCGCCGCTCGTGCGCAGTGCCTCCAGCGCTGCCAGATTGCTGTTGTCCCGCGGGCCACCGCCCACGGCGGCGGCGGCAATGCCGCGCCCGCTGGAAAGGGCGACACTGATATCGGTGGGAACAGCGCCAGCCGTAAACAGCGGTGCGCCAGGATTGCCATCCAGATCGCGGCCAGCGGCCTGCACCGTGTTCACGCCGTCGACAAAGTCAGTCGCGATCCGGTTCAGTTCGGTGCGCGCCGCGCCGATGCGCTGCCCGCCCTCTGCGATGCCCGCGAGCGCGCCGCCATTGGGGGTCAGGCTGGATGCATTGCCGTTCAGGAACACCGCGAAGGATACATTGCCTGATGCCGCCCGAACATAGGTGACAGAGCCGACATCTCCGGCGGCCGTGATGAAGGCCGGGCCAGTCGCGCCGCCGAGCGATACGCTGGCGCGCCCCGCTGAATCGAATGTGACGCTAGTGTCGCTGAGCGCGCTGAGCTGTTCGAGAATCTGGTCGCGCTGATCAAGCAGCTGCGCCTTGGCGCTGGAATTGGGCACGGCACTGCCCAGCCCCTTGTTCACCTTGGCAAGCGCAGTGCCCAGCGTTTCAAGCGAGGTGACGGCACTTTCGGCGGTGCTGTCGAGATCGGCGGTGATCTGGTCGAGCGAGCGCGCGGTGGCGGCAAAGGCATTGCCGACGCCGGTGCTCGATTCGAGCAGGGCGGCGCGCGGTGTGCTCGCGGTGGGGTCTGCCGCGACTGATTTTGCGGCGTTGAAAAAACTGCTCAGCCGGTCGCTCAGCTGGTTGCCGGTCAACGCGCTTTCGATGCCGGTCAGCCACACGATGCTCGTTTGCGTGCGCGCCAGATCAGCACCCGATGTGCGGACGGCGGTGGACCGGATTTCGTCAGCGGCACGATTGATGCCGAACACGGCAACGCCATTGCCGTTGGCGACACCGGAATTTGAATAGCGACCGCTCGACGCGCTGACCTCGGTCAGCGTCGCCGTACGCCGGGCATAGCCGGGGGTGGCCGCGTTGGCGATATTGTCAGACGTGGTGGTCAGCGCGGATTGATAGGCGCGCACGCCGCTCGCGCCGATCGACAGCAGATCGCTCATGGCGTTTTGCCGATCGCCCGGCCGTTACCGGCGGGCACGGGTGCGGCGGCGGCCTGAAGCGCTTCCTGGTTCTTCGCCAGAAAATCGACCATCGCCTTGCCAATCCCCAGCGGCTTTGATTCGGCCATCACGACGGACAGTTTCTGGTCCTGCATGTCGCGGAACGTGTCGATCGCCTTGGACGAAAACAGCTCCTCTGCCAGATGCGTGTTGCGCATCGATTTCAGCATCATCTGCGTGAAAACGGCTTCGAACTGCTTGCCGGCCTTTTCCAGATTGGCACGCGACGCGAGCCTGCTGGTGTCGGTCGACACGTTCGGGGCGTTGATGCCGGTGGTCGGCAGCGCCGGGATGGCGGGAATGGCGGTCATGCGGATATCACAGGATGATCAAGTCGGCTTTCAGCGCGCCGGCTTCCTTCAGGGCCTCAAGAATGGCGACAAGATCGGCCGGCGACGCGCCAATCGCGTTCATCGCCTTGACGACGTCTGACAGGCGCGGACCGGGATCGAGCAGGAAGATGGGCTTTGTTTCCTCGGCAATGCCGACGCCGCTTTTCTGTTCGACGGTGGTCTGGCCCTGGCTGAACGGAGCGGGCTGGCTGACCCGCTGTGACTCGTCGACGCGCACGGTCAGCTTGCCCTGGGTTACGGCCGCTGGCCCCAGCCGGACGGCGGAATTGATGACGACAGTGCCGGTACGCGCGTTTACGATGACGCGGGCGGCGGGCTCTGCCGCCGTCACGATCAAATTCTCGATCTGGCTCATCAGCGTCGCGCGCGAATCGGCACCTTCCGGCGCGGTGATCGCAATCGACACGCCATCGATCGCCTGGGCGCGGCCTGGCCCTAGCCGGGCGTTGACGGCAGCAGCGATGCTCTGTGCGGTGGTGAAATCCGATCGCGCAAGGTTGAAGGTAAGCAGGGGCGTGCTGGCAAAGCCGGTATCGACCGCGCGTTCAACCGTCGCCCCTTCAGGGATGCGGCCGGTGGAGGGCACGTTGACGACGATCTTGGAGCCATCGGCCCCTTCCGCGCCCAGCCCGCCCACCGCAAGATTGCCCTGCGCCATGGCATATACCTGGCCATCGGCACCGATCAGCGGGGTCAGGATCAGGATGCCGCCGCGCAAGGACTTTGCCTTGCCCAGCGCCGCCACGGTAATGTCGATGCGCTGGCCCGGCTTGGCAAAGGCGGGCAGTTCGGCGGTAATCAGCACGGCCGCCGAATTCTTCAGCCCCGGATTAACGTTTGCCGGCAGCTGCAGGCCAAAGCGGCTGGCCACGCTCTTCAGCGATTGAACCGTGTATTCAAGATTGTCGTCACCCGTGCCCGGCAGGCCGACAACAATGCCATAGCCTGTCAGCTGGTTGGTACGAATGCCCTGAAACGCCCCCAGATCCTTGACGCGGTCCGCCCAGGCCGGCGTTGCCACCAGCAGCGAGATCAGAAAGGCGAGCAAAAGACGCATCATCGGGGTTCCCACTAAAACGGGCTGACGGCGGAAAAGAAGCGGCTGAACCAGCCCTGGCGGCTGGCGCGGGCGACATCGCCCTTGCCGGTATAGGCGATCTGCGCATCGGCAACGCGGGTGGAAAGCACGCGGTTGTCGGCATCCACATCAGCCCAGCGGATCAGCCCCTTGATCTGGACATATTCGTCGCCGCGATTGAGCGTAACGCGCTTGCCGCCCTGCACCATCATCGTGCCGTTGGGAAAAACCTCCGATACGGTCACGCTGACTTCGCCGGACAGCGAATTGGATTGATCGGCCTGGCCGGTGCCGTTGAAGCCCCGGTTGCCCGCTGCCTGCAACGAATTGGGCGGCACGAACGACAAGGGGCCGACGGCAGGGGGCGTGATCCCCAGATCGGCCTTGCTGTCGAGCTTTGAGCTCGCCGATTTGCTCGCCAATGTGCGTTCGACAAGTACGATCGTTACCGGATCACCCACCCGGCGCGCGCGCCAGCCTTCGTATAGCGGGGCATAGCCGGTCGACACCTTGAAGATCGCGCCATCGGCGGGCGGGGGCGGTGGCGGCGGCGGCGGCAATGTCATCGAAAAATCGGTTTTGGGTACGCTTTTGCCAAACAGGCGCGCATCGGCGGCGGACGGCGCGAATGCCGCAACCAGCACCGCGCCCGCGACCAGGCCGCTGGCGAATTTCACGAGTGCGCCGTATGGAACGGCGGCGAAATCAGATGTTCTGGTTGACATATTGCAGCATTTCATTGGTGGCCGTGATCATCTTCGAATTCACTTCGTAGGCCCGCTGGGTTTCGATCATGTTAACCAGTTCTTCGACCACATTGACGTTCGATCCCTCGAGCATCCCCTGGCGAATATTGCCGCGTCCATCCTGCCCGGCGGTACCCAGGCTGGCGCTGCCGCTGGCGGCGGTTTCGGTCAGATAATTGTCGCCCGCTGCCTGCAATCCGGCGCTGTTGGGAAAGGTGGCGATCTGAATCTGGCCGATCTGGCTGGGCTCGGTCTGCCCGGCGATCGTGGCGGAAACGGTGCCGTCGGTGCCGATGGTGATCGACGTCGCGCCTTCGGGCACGGTGATGCCGGGCTGCACGGTATAGCCCTCGGCCGTTACCAGCTGCCCCTCTGCCGAGCGCGAGAAATTGCCGGCCCGGGTATAGCCGAGCCCGCCGCCGGGCATCGTCACCTGGAAATAGCCGTCGCCGTCCAGCGCCATGTCAAGCGAGTTGCCGGTGGTCGCGAGCGAACCCTGCGTGTCGATCCGCGCGGTGCCCTGAATGCGCACGCCGGTGCCCAGGTTCAGCCCGGTGGCGTATTTGGTTTCCGATGTGCTGGGTGCACCGGGGGCCGTAACCGTCTGATACGCAAGCGTTTCAAACGCCGCGCGATCGCGTTTATAGCCCGTGGTGTTCACGTTGGCGAGGTTGTTCGAGATGACCCGCATGCGCATGTCCTGGGCATCAAGCCCGGTCCGTGCGATGTGCATTGCTGCGCTGCCCATGTCCTATTCCCCTGTTAAGACGGCAGGCGCA
>JBBQDD010000010.1:0-22907 GCA_038319335.1 Sphingomonadales bacterium | reverse complement strand
ACACCCATGACCCAATGCGACCTACCAGCCGGGATGTAAGAAGTGTCGTTACGGGCGCTTATTGTGCGCGCTGATCGTTCACTGCCTTCCGTGAAAACAAAAAGTATGCGCGACTTATCTTCGGCTGGTAACCGAAAATCGTATCTGTAGTCGCGATGCCATCGGTGCAGGTCTCCGACGCAAGGTACTGATGCTATCTGCTGCTCGATCTGGTTTACGACGCTCACACTAGGCACGGCGTCAGTCGAATGTCCGCCGGAGACGGCAACCGGATTGCAAGCCGTTAACGCGACACAAAGGGCGACAATGAGCTTCATGCGAGTACCTTAACGCAGGGCGCCGAAGTCCGCTATTGGGAGGTAGCAGCCGCATCGGGCGATCGTCCCCACAACGTCCGGAAATGGTGGTTTGCAGATGAGCCACTTCTGAGGATTCGGAGCCGTACAGCGGACGAATAGCATCAGCCTCCGCAGGCCAAAAAATGCTTGGCTGCCTCGCCAGCCTCGTATCGCAATCTGGCACCGTCGATTTCGATTCTTCTTCGCTCCGCAACATTGGCGACGCTCTCGATTGCATCTGTGACCCCAGCCGCCAGAGTTTTCCGAACCTCGGCTACTTCGACCCCTGACCAGCTGTTAGTTGGCACAAAGATATCTACGGTTACAAAAGTATTCTTCTGCTGAAATTTCACGGCCTCAGCCCCCTTTTTTCCCCAAGCTTGGACTGAGCCGTCAATCCGGAGAACGAGGGAAAACTCTTTGACAGTAGTGCCGTAAGGCCCTGTGCAGTGTTGCTTCAGGAGGCGGCGAAAAGAAAGAACGAGATCATGAGTAGCAGCAAAAGCGTCTCTCCCCCCGATATCGGCTCCGAGCGTAACCAGTTCGCCAGTATTGTAGCTCATTGATTCCGTCTCTCATGTGCCCAGGTAAGCGAGATTGCATAGGGTTGATGGACCATTCCTATGGCCACGAAACGGACTTCACTCACCCCCAGCCAACCACGCGAACGTCACGCAACCTCCGAATAGCAGGACTATGATCGCCACCGCCAGAGTGATGCCACAAGAGGTGGTGAGGCGTTTGGATCGATCCGTCATGCGAGGAAGCTGAACGAACGCCCGCTATCGGGTAATCGCTTCCCGGCCTTGAATGGCAACAATTGGGCGAAAGCAGCCGCTACCCCCCGTCATACTAGCCCCCACCCCCTATCCCCGCTCCCGCCGCACCAACTGCCGGTATGCCGCCGCACTTGGCTTCGGGCTGCGCTTGAACGTCTGGCGGTCGACCGCGACCAGCCCGAAGCGCGGTTCATAGCCTGATCGCCACTCGAAATTGTCGAGCAGGCTCCAATGGATATAGCCGAGCAGCGGAACCCCTTCAGTGACACAGCCCTTCAGCGCCTCGACCGACGCTGCCAAATGCTGCGCGCGCTGAGCGTCATCGAGCGTGTCGATGCCGTGTTCGCTCACCAGAATTGGCGCGCGGCAATGCTTCGCCACTTCGCGCACCACGGCGGGCAGCACATCGGGGGAGGCATCGCGGCCATCGCGGTTCATCGGCAAGCCGGGCGGCGTCGGCAGATAGCCGGTCGGCCCGGTAATCAGCCGGATATAGGGCTGGACGCCAATAAAATCGTCGCCAGCGCAGGCCTCGTAGAAAGGTCGCCGCGCTTCGTCGAACACGCGGGCATGGAGCGGTGCGCCGCCGGGGCCGGGCTGCAGATCCTGTAATGCCAGCGTCAGCCCGGTCTTCACTTGGGGCGCAACCGACTTGATCGCCGCGCGGGCCAGCCGGTGCGCGCGCAGGCAGCCGTCGCGCACCTTGATGGCATCCCCCATGAAGTACGCCCCGAACCGGTCCGATCCCAGCAGTCGCATCGCCGCCGCGCGCATGGCGGGCTCCTTCGGGCTGGGCTTGCCGTCGCGCAGTACGAACGAGGTTACCTGCGCATTGGGCTCGTTCATCGTGCACATCATCGGCGTCAGATCGCCCAGATCGCGCGCCACGCGGGCGGCATAGCGCGCGAACAGTTCCGGCAATTCGGGCGCCTCCCAGCCGCCCATCGCCGCCACCCATCGCGGGCTGACGAAATGGTGGAGCGTGACGATGGGCATGATCCCGGCGCTGTGACAGGCAAGGCAGATCAGCCGATACTGCGCGAGGGCCGCGGCGGAGAATTTGCCCGGTTCCGGCTCGATCCGCGCCCATTCGACGGAGAAGCGATAGGTCGTCAGCCCCATGCTCGCGACGAGGGCGATGTCCTCGCGCCAGCGGTTCCAGCTGTCGCAGGCATCGCCCGATGGCTCGCGAAAATCGGTTTCGGCAAGATGTTCGAGCAGCCAGTAATCACTGCCGACATTATTGCCCTCAATCTGATGCCCGGCGGTGGCGACGCCCCACAGAAACCCCTTCGGCCAGCTGAACCGCTTGCCCGATTGCCCCTGCGCGCTGCTGGTCGAGGCGAGCAACGCTGCGCTTGCCAACATCGCCAGCGTATCGCGCCGGGTAATGCTCATGTGTCGCCGCCAATCGCGGCGGCGAGTCTGGCCGCGCCCTGCAGCAGGAAATCATGGTCCGATCCCAGCACGAACAAGCTCGCGCCCTTGGCACGCCATTCGGGCACATCGCCCACCCGGCCCAGGAACATGCCGGTCGTGCGGCCTGCCGCGCGGCCAGCGGCGCACACCGCCTCGACAGCGGCAATCACTTCGGGCGCATCGGGGTTTTCAGCGCCATATGCGATGGTCAGGTCAGCGCGCCCAATGAACAGCGCGTCAATGCCGGGCACTGCGACAATATCGGCAATCGCCTCCACCGCCTCGACATCCTCGATCTGCGCGATAACGGTGATGCCCAGCGCGTCGCTGCGGTGGCGGGCCATGCCCTTGGTGGTGTAGCCTGCGGATCGGCTGCTGCCCGCAAAGCCCCGCCCGCCGCGCACATAATGGCACGCGCGCACCGCCTCGGCAGCCTCGGCAGCGGACCGAATATGCGGCAAAATGACGCCGTCCGCACCACAATCCAGCGCGTTCAATATCTGCTCGTGGCCTGCGCATGCCGGGCGCACCAGCACCGTCTTGCCCCCGGCGCGCGCGGCGAGCACGCACAGGTCGATGGCCGCACGATCAAACGGTGCATGCTCGGCATCCAGCACCAGGCAATCGAGTGCGCTGTACGCCAACACCTCCACCACATGCGGGTGCGGCGTTTTTACCCAGGTGCCCGACAGCAGATCGCCCCGGCGCAGGCGTTCGCGAAAATCGCTCATGCTGCCTTCCTCCACAAATGGGTGCTGGCCAGCGCCGCGCCTTCGGCGAGCGTTTTCAGCTTGGCCCAGACGATGTCCGGATCAACCGCCCCGAACCCGGCAAAGGTGGAAAAGCCGCAGTCCGTGCCCGCAATCACCCGCTCACGCCCGATGATCCCGGCAAAACGCTCAATCCGTTCCGCCACCACGCGGGGGTGTTCGATAAAGTTCGTCGTCGAATCGATCACGCCGGGAATCAGCACCTTGTCGTCGGGGATGATGTCCAGCATTTCGACGAAGTAATTCCAGTCATGCTGGTGGCGCGGGTTCGATGTTTCGAACAGCAGCCCGGCGGGCTTGGCGCGCATCAGCGTGGGCAGGATGACGCCCATTTCAACGTCGCAGTGGTGCGGGCCTTCATAATTGCCCCAGCACACATGCATGCGAACGCGGTCGGCGGGAACGTTGCGCAGCGCGTGGTTCAGCACGTCGACATGCCCGCCTATCAGCCGCAGATAATCGGCATCGCTGCGATCCTTGTACATCATGTGGCGGCCCAGACCCAGATCGGGGCTGTCGAGTTGCAGGATCAGTCCAGCGGTGACGATCGCCTCATATTCCGGGCGCATCGCCTCTGCCAGCGCCTCAAGATAGGCGTCCTGCGTCGGGTAATGATCATTGGGCTGGAACAGCGCGATCACCCCTGGTGACGCCGCATTCATGAACCCGCCAACGGGGCCGTGCGCTGCCATCGCGTTGGCCATATGCGCCAGATCGGACTCCAGCGGCGCGAGCGATTTCACCGCGATATCGCCCACACAGCGCGGCCGCCGATAGGTTGGCGTGCCGCCGCCCTTTGACTGGCGTTCGAGGAAAGAGGGGAATTGCTCCAGATCGGCAGGCGGGGTGCGCGGGCTGTCGCCGTCGAACCCCGTAATGCGATCCTTGATATAGGTCGCATAGCTGATCTTTGACATTTCGCCGTCGGATACCAAATCGATGCCGCAAGCCACCTGCCGCGCGACCGCATCGTCGACGGCAGCGCCAATCACCGCATCAAACCGCGCCTGATCGATCGGATCGCCCCGCTCTTGGGCAAAGACCAGATCGGTAACCGCCACTGATCGCGGTAATGATCCGACATGCGTCGTCAGGATGTGATCAGCCACTAAAAATCCCCTTCATGCGTGTGGAGCCAGCCATCAATTGCCCGGCGAAATGCCGCTGGCTGTTCGAGCGGCAGCATATGCCCCGCCCCGGCGATGACGGTCAGCGTGGGGCGGCGGCACCGCGCGGCCATCGCGGCGTGCCAGGCAGGCGGGCACAGCGCATCCGCCTCACCGCAGGCCAGCAGCACGGGCCCTGTGAAATCATCCAGCACAGGAGCGTTGTCATCCCGCAACCGCAGCGCCTCGCTCTGGCGGACGAACACGTCTTCGCCCAGCCCCATTGCCATGTCGAACAACAGGCTGCGCAATCCCTGATCGCCGCGATTTTCGGGCGCGAGATAGGCGGGCTTCAGCTCGTCCGCGACAATCGTGGCCAGTTCCCCGGCCCGCACCCGCGCCTGTTGCACTGGCCGCGCGGCGGCACGTTCGGGCAGGTCCGCCCCCGCATTGGTATCGGCCAGCACCATGCCGACAATCCTGTCCGGCGCCTGCCGCGCCATTTCAAGCGCCACAATGCCGCCCATCGAAAAGCCGATGGCGATTACCGGCAGGTCGCCGTCACCCAGTGCGCGGCGCGCCATATCGGCAATGCTGTCATCCTGCGTCAGGTCTGCATCGATCCGGTCGTGGGCGGGGAAAGCCCCCAGGCCCTGCCACAACCGCGCATCGCACATGTTACCGGGCAGAAAGACCAGCGCCGGCCGCATCAACGCAGGCGCGCCGACCGGCCCGGCTGGAATTCGCCCGCGAACAACCGTTGTTCCGGCGACAGGTCGGGTCGCTCGATGCGCTCGATCAGCATCGCCACCGCAGCCTCTGTCATGCGCCGCACCGGCTGGCGGATCGTCGTGACCTGATAAGCGACCCAGCTCGCAGGCCCCACACCGTCGAACCCGACCACCGACAGATCATCGGGCACCAGCCGACCGTGGTTGATCCGCGCGCTATCAATCGCACCAATCGCCATCAGATCATTCGCGCAAAGCAGCGCGTCAAGCTTGCCGTCGGTTTGCCGCAGCAACGCGACCAGCCCCGCCCCGCCACTCGCATAGTCGAAACTGCCGCGCACCACTTGTGCGGTATGGCCATGATGCGCGAGCCGGCGCAGCGCCGCCCGCACGCGTTCTTCCCCCACATAACTGTCAATCGGCCCGGCGATGATCCCGAATGCGTGATGCCCGGCGGCAACCAGCGCATCCACCAGCGCATATTCGCCGCTCACCGAATCGCAGCACACGCTGGCCACCGGCACACCGTCACCAATGCGGTTGTAGAGCAGCACCGGCACGCCGCGATCGGCAAAGGCGGCCAGCTGATCAGGGTTTAGGCGCGCCGCGACGATCGCGCCATCGACGCGGTAGCGCCAGACCTGATCGAGCACCTCATCAACGTCCGATTCAGCGGCCAGGCTGAACAGCAACACGCGAATCCCCTCACGCGACAGCCGCTGCGTCAATTCGGCCAGTACTTCCGGATAATAAAGATTGGTAAGGTTTGAGATGATGATCGCGACCAGATTTGACCGCCGCGTAATCAGCCCCTGCGCGATGGCATTGGGCTGATAGCCAAGCGCACGTGCCGCCTCCATGATCCGGTCACGGGTGCGCGGCGCCACTGACGCCCCCGGCTTGAAACAGCGCGATACGGCGGATTGCGACACACCCGCCCGGCGCGCCACATCGTAAGAAGTAGCGCGTTGATTGCTGCTCAGTTCAGGCAGCTTCTTTGCGGCCATAGCGACGAACCCTTATGTCTGCTTGTTCCTTATGGCCTGCAAAGCCCTCAATCGCGCAAAGCCGTGAACAATATTCCCCTATCACCACGCTCGCTTCGTCCGTGAGCACGCGCTGGTAAGTGCAGGTCTTGATGAACTTGCCGACCCAGAGCCCGCCCGTAAAGCGCGCATTTTTGCGCGTGGGCAATGTGTGGTTGGTGCCGATCACCTTGTCGCCATATGAAACATTAGTGCGCGCGCCCAGGAACAGCGCGCCGTAATTGGTCATGTGCTGCAGGAAATAATCGGGATCGCGCGTCATCACCTGCACATGTTCCGACGCAATGTCATCGGCGATGCGGACCATCTCATCATAGCTGTCCGCCACGATCACCTGGCCATAATCCGCCCAGGCGCGCGATGCGATGGGTGCTGTTGGCAGGATGGTCAGCTGGCGCTCCACCTCCGCCATCGTATCGCGCGCCAGCTTTTCCGAATTGGTCAGCAGGATGGCGGGCGAGTTCGGACCGTGTTCAGCCTGACCCAGCAAATCAGCGGCGCAAAGTTCGCCATCAACACTGTCGTCGGCGATGATCAGTGTCTCAGTCGGCCCGGCGAGCAGATCAATGCCAATCCGCCCGAACAGCTGGCGCTTGGCCTCCGCGACATAGGCATTGCCGGGGCCGACAATCATGTCGACCGCGCCGATCGTGCCGGTGCCCAGCGCCATCGCCGCAATCGCCTGCACCCCGCCGACGCAATAAATTTCGTCCGCGCCCGCCATATGCATCGCCACGACGATCGCGGGATTGGGCTGGCCTTCATAAGGTGGCGCGACCGAAACGATCCGCTTCACGCCCGCCACCTTGGCTGTCACCACGCTCATATGCGCCGACGCCACCAGCGGATATTTCCCACCGGGCACGTAACAGCCAACCGAGTTCACCGCCAGGTTGCGATGGCCCAGAATCACTCCGGGCAGCGTCTCCACCTCAACATCAACCAGCGCATCGCGCTGGATCTGCGCAAAGTTGCGCACCTGCGCTTGTGCAAAGCGGATATCGTCGATCGTTTGGGGTGAAAGCGCGGCGTAGGCGGCCTCAATCGCCGCCTCGGAGAGCCGAAAATCATCGGGCGCCCAATTGTCGAACTTTTTTGACCAGTCCCGAACCGCATCATCGCCGCGCGCCTTGATGTCGGTGATGATCGCTTCCACCGTTGCCCGCACCTTGGCATCTGCTTCGGCTGCTGCATCATCGGTAATGCCGGTTTTCAAATACCTTGCCACGGTCACTCTCCATATTGCTGACGACCGCGTTCGTTTGCGCGAATCTGTGCCACCGCCATTGATTGGTACAGGCTATCCAATATGACTGCGAATGCAAATGGAGAAGACGATGCACATGCAATCATCAGCCGAAACGTTGCCCGTGTGGGCGCACGGACTGCAGGGTAAACAGGCGGTGGTTACCGGGGGTAGCAGGGGGTTGGGCCAGGCAATTGCGGTGGCGCTGGCGGTCGCGGGGGCGCGGGTTACCGTGGTGGGGCGTGATCAGGCCTCGCTCGACGAGCTGGTGCAATCGCACCCGGCGATCGCCGCTTGGGCGGCTGATGTTACCGATCCCGATTTTGCCGATGCGCTCGCCGGGCGCGACGTTGATATTCTGGTCAATAATGCCGGCACCAACACGCCGCTGCCGATGGCAGATGTGCCCGTCGTGGTGCTCGACACGATGTTGTCGCTGAACGTGCGGGCGGCCTATCTGGCAGCGCAAGCGGCGGTGCGATCAATGCTGCGCCGCGCCACAGGCGGGGTCATTATCAACATCACCAGCCAGATGGGGCATGTCGGATCGCCAAGGCGTACGGTTTATTGCATGACAAAACATGCACTTGAGGGGCTGACGAAGGCGATGGCGGTTGAACTGGCGCCGCACGGCATTCGTGTCAATTCGGTCGCGCCGACGTTTATTGAAACCCCGATGACGCGGCCAATGCTCGGCGATCCGGCGTTCCGGGCGTTTGTCGACGGCATGATTCCGCTGGGCCGACTCGGGAAGGTCGATGATGTCGCCGCCGCCGTTGTCTACCTCGCTTCACCCGCCGCCGGGATGGTGACGGGCACAAGCCTGCTGGTCGATGGCGGGTGGACGGCGCAATAAAGCTACGGCCTGCGCACCTGTGGCGACATTATCACGCACAAACATCATCGCATTCGCAGTCATTTTCCACTTGCATTCGCAGTCGTTTTTTGTCCACCTGTTGTCATGATCGGTCCGAGGGGGCCTTTATGTGGGGGAATTCCGTGATGAACGTCGCCAAAATGCGTTTACTGACCAGTGTCGCACTGATCGCCTCCACCTGCGTGGCGGCCCCGGCCTTTGCGCAATCCACGACCCCGGCAGCAGCTCAGGAAGCGGATAGCGACGATGGGTCGATCACCGATATCGTGGTAACGGCGCAGCGCCGCGAGGAACGACTGCAGGACGTGCCCGTGTCTGTGTCCGCTTTTACCGCTGACGATCTTCGCAAAACGGGCGCGACCGATCTGTCGCGGCTCGAGAATATCGTTCCCGGATTCAACTTTGGCCGTTCGGGCACCGACGCACGCCCCGCCATTCGCGGCGTGCGCACCGAAAATGTCGGCATTAACGGCGACACGACGATCGGGTTCTTCATCGACGGCGTTTATCTGTCGCGCTCATCACAGGCCACGCTCAGCTTTGTCGATATCGAACGACTGGAAGTGCAGCGCGGGCCGCAGGGCACGCTCTATGGCCGCAACACTTTTGGCGGCAACATCGCCATCACCACCGGCCAGCCAACGCTGGGTAAATTCTTCGGGGGCGGCAACTTCACCGTTGCCAATTACAATCGCTACCGGGGCGAAGCATTCGTCAACGTGCCGATTGGCGATACGGTCGCGGTTCGCATCGCCGGCGCGGTGGAGGAATCGTCGGGCTTTGTGATCAATGACAATCGGCTTGGCAGCAACCTGTTCGATGATCGCAGCCGGTATATTCGCGGGTCGATTCTGTTCAAGCCAACCGACGATTTCAGCGCGGTGGTGAAGTTTGAATATTCGCAACAGGGCGGCGCGGGTGGCTCTGCATTCGGGTACAAACTGCGCGGCAGCTATTTCTACACCCCTACCAGCGCGCAGCTGTTCAATGCCACGCCGATTGTGCTCAACACACGCGGCGGCAACCGCGACGGGGTGATCGATGCGCCGCTGACGATCGATGCGGGCGTGCCGATCTATCAGCCGAACAATCCGTACCGCATCGATACCGATCAGCCGACGATCCTGAACTTGCGCAACTATGCCGTGTCGGCAAACCTTGCCTATGATTTTGGGCCGGTCGTGCTGCGGTCGATCACCGGCTACACTGATTTTGCGACCACGCGCACCGCCGATTCGGATTTTTCCGGCAATCAGGTGGCAATCGATTCACAGCAGACCGCAGCCCGTACGTTCAGCCAGGAATTGCAACTCGTCTCTGATACATCCGGGCCGCTCACCTATGTGATCGGCGGCTATTATTTCAATGACGATTTGGGCGCGATCCTGATCAACCAGCAAAGCCCGCTGATTATCCGCAACGTGAACCCCAACATCACCACAACCACCTTCCGCGGCGGCTTTTATGATGAGGGGCGGGCGAACACTGAATCCTTCGCGGGCTATGGCCAGGCAACCTATGCCATCACGGATCGGCTGAACCTGACCGGCGGCGTGCGCTACACCAATGATCGCAAGGATTTCCAGTTTGCCAATGCCAATGCCGTGCTGCCGCTCGCCGGCACCACGCCCGACGGCACTTTCATCCGGCTGGGGTTGCCCACCATCCCTAATTCGGCATTTGGCGCGAAAGGCCAGGCGACCAACTGCACCTACACGACATTGCCGCTGCCCCGCGCCGGGTTCCAGTGTCTTGCCGCCAACACCACGGTGCTGACCGGCGCGACCTATGACACGGCGACGTTCGACAAGGTCACGTGGCGCGTCGCGCTTGATTACAAGGTGAGCGACGACAATCTGATCTACGGATCGATTTCGACGGGCTTCCGTTCGGGCGGCTTCAACTCTGGCCAGGGGCCAGCCGCGCTGCAGCCAACCTTCGCGCCTGAAAATGTGATGGCATATGAAATCGGATCGAAGAACCGCTTCGCCGGGGACACGATTCAGTTCAATATCGCTGGATTCTACAACCAGTATAAGGGCCTGCAGGAACAGCGGCAGGTGCCGATTGGCCCAGCCACGCTGTCGATCATCGAGAATAGCGGGCGTGCGCGCTCATACGGTGTTGAAATCGAAGCGCTGTGGAAGCCTGCCCCGGAATGGACACTGGGCGCCACCTTCTCCTACCTCAACGCGCGGTACACCCAGTATAACAATGTGCCCGCGCCGTTCGCCACGTCGATCCTCGTGCCCGATGCGACTGCCACATCGGCAACCGTCGTCAACGGCGTCACCATCGCGCCCGCCGGGCAACGTCGCCTGTTCGCGCCGGGCTATAGCTGCGCGCTCGTGCCCGGCACGGGCGGCACCGGACAGCCCGCCGCCGCCTTTGGTTGCGACCTGAGCGGCAACGCGATCCCGCACTCGCCCGATTATTCGGGGTCGGTTTATGCATCCTATGATTTTGACATTGGCAGCCTGGGCAAATTGACCCCCTATGTCGTCGTCGCCTATTCGGCAGCGTTTTTCGGTCAGCCGTTCAACTCAATCCTCGAACGGCAGAGCGGCTATGCCAAGGTCGATCTGCGGTTGACCTGGGCGTATAACGACCGGTTCGAGCTTCAGGCATTCGTCACGAACCTGACCGACCGTGCGACGGCCAACCGCTTCGTCTGGGGCGGTGGCGGCGCGCTGCAGGCAAGCTATGCGCCGCCCCGGCAGTTTGGTGTGCGGAGTAACTTCAAGTTCTAACGCTGGCCTAGCAATCAACCCAGGCACATCAGCGATGCGCACGAAGCGCCCCGGCCCACTTGCTTGCCGGGGCGCTTCACTGCGCGTTGGGGTGCTGTCAGACCAATGTCGCAGCCCGAGGGTCGCCGCAGAAATCCGGCGCAAGCGCGTTTCACCGATGCGCAATTTCAGCCGCTGGCGTCCATGCCAACGTCAGCAATCACTTCAACCACCAACGCCATCGCGTCGACCGTCAGATCTTCAAGGATCGCCGCTCAGCCGCACGCGCGGAATGGCAATCGCTCGCCGGCTAGCCTTCACCCCCAAAAACCCGGCTGCATCGTAGAGAGACCGGTTCGCATTCCACTGACAGCATCCGCCCGGTTGATGGCCGATCTCTCAGCGCTTATGGCGACGTGGATGATCGTCGCCGCTGTGCTCCCCATGGGTTTGTCCGAACAGTCTATTCGGCTGACCAGCTTTTTGGGCTTGCTGGTTATACTGATGGTTCTTGAAGCACTCGCCCCGCGAAGACAGAGAGTGATCGACCGATGGCGGCGCTGGCCCGGCAATTTGGGAATCGCGATCGTCGATACGGTGGTGGTGCGGCTGTTCTTTCCGGCAGCGGCGGTCGGCGTCGCTCTGATGGCGCAAACGCACGGTTGGGGCCTGTTCAACCTTGTCGTCTGGCCAAGCTGGCTGACGATCATGCTGTCGGTGGTCGCGCTGGATTTGCTGATCTATGCGCAGCATGTCGCGTTCCACGCTGTGCCGTTCCTGTGGCGCGTCCACCGGACGCATCACAGCGACCCCGAGATCGACACCACGACAGCGCTGCGCTTTCACCCGATTGAGATCATCCTGTCGCTGCTCACCAAATTCACGGCGATCGTGGCGCTGGGTGTGCCGCCATTGGCGGTGCTCATTTTTGAAGTGGTGCTGAATGCCTCGGCAATGTTCAACCATGGGAATATCGCGCTGCCGCGCGCGATTGACCGCGTGCTGCGCTGGGTGATCGTGACGCCCGACATGCACCGCGTCCACCATTCGGTTGTGGCGCGCGAGACCAACAGCAATTTCGGCTTCAACCTGCCCTATTGGGACCGCCTGTTCGGCACCTATCGCGCGCAGCCGGCCGCCGGACATGACGCGATGACCATCGGCCTCGCCGATTTTCGTGATAGGGACGATCAACGGATCGACCGATTGCTGATTCAACCATTACGACACGGCTCGACCCGAGGGGACAAATGATGGCCGAAACAATCGCGCAGACCAAAGCCACGTCACGTCTTGCCGGGGTGGCGCTGGCGCTGAGCATTGGGGGGCTGCTGCTCGCGCTTGCCGGGGGGATCGGCAATGGTGCGGGCAGTTGGAGTTTCAAGATCGCTTTGCTGATGCTGGTGATCGGTTTCCTGGCGGCGATCGGCGGGGGCGTGATCGCGATCGTCGCCTTTGTGCAGGGGCGGCGGCGGGGCGTGGCGAATGGGCGCGTGGCGCTGGTTGCGTTGGCGGTTTCGGTGGTATTTTGCGGCTTTGTCGGCAATCAGATCGCAACTGCCACCAGCGTGCCGTTGATCCACGATGTCACCACCAATCTGGCCGATGTGCCGCAGTTCACCACGCTGGCGGTGCGCGCTGATAATTTGACCGACATTCCCGATGGCGGTGACGCAGCGCTAAAGGCGATGGACCCCAATGCGCGCTGGCAAGCGATCCACCGCAAAGGCTATCCGGATCTCCGGCCCGTGCATCTGCCGCTCGATACAGCGCAGGCGATGAAGCGCGCCACCCAACTTGTCCAAGCGCGCGGCTGGACGATCGCCAAGGTCGATGCGGCGAGTGGCACGATCGAGGCGACGGCAACCTCGTTCTTCTTCCGCTTCAAGGACGATGTCGTGATCCGGGTCCGTCCGGACGTATCGCCAGCCGGCGGCGCGACCGTCGATATGCGCTCGATCAGCCGCGTCGGGGAAGGCGATATTGGCGTCAATGCGCGCCGCATCCGCGACTTCCTGCGTGATTTGCAGAAAGCTTAACGCGTCAGGAAATGGTGTGCGGCGAACGTGCGCTGGATCACGGTGAGGACGCACAATCCGGCGAAGACGCCCGCGAGGATCGGGAAGCCGGTTGGCCACAGGCACATCACCACGAAAAAACCGATCGTCTCGCCGCCTTCGGCAAGGCCGGTGTTGTAAAAGAAGCTCTTTTCGCCGTGCGCCGTGGTCGAGATGCCGCGTTGCGCCGCCAGCACGGCGAAGGCGAGGAAGCTGATCCCGGTGATCGTGAAGCTTGCGACCAGTGCCAGTGCGAACGGCAGATTGGCGGGTGCTGCGAAACCAAAGCCGACCGGAACCGCGACGTAAAAGGCGAAATCGCAAACGATATCGAGATAGCCGCCAAAGTCGCTCTTGACCGTGGCCCGCGCAACCGCGCCATCCAGGCCGTCGAGCAATCTGCTGATGATGACGAACGCCAGACCGAGCGCAAACTGGCGATAGCCGATCGCGACCGCCCCGCCGATGCCAATCACCATCCCCGCAAGCGTTATCTGATTGGCCGAGACGCCGGTGCGCGCGATCACCAGACCGACCGCATTCAGCGGCGGATCGATCAGTGGGCGGAGCCGTGCATCGAACATGTCAGAGCGGCGTCACCAGGCCGATAATCGCGCCACACATGGCCGAGGCCAGATTGCCGGCAAGCCAGCTCTTCATGCCGAGCTGGGCGGCTTCGCGTCGCCGGTTCGGCGCCAGGGTGCTGATCGTCGTTACCAGCAGACCGACGCTGGCGAGGTTGGCGACGCTGCACAATGCATAGGTGACGATCAGCTGGCTGCGCGCGGTGAATGTGCCAAGCGGCACCTTCGCGAACTCCAGATAGGCGACATATTCGTTCAGGATCGTCTTTGTCCCCATCAAAGATCCCGCCGCCGGGGCCTGATCCCATGGCACACCGATTGCCCACATCACGGGCGCGAACAGCCAGCCAAAGGTGCGCTTGAGCGTGATCGGCGCGCCATCCACTGGCGGCAAATTGGCGAGAATCTGGTCGCTTAGATTAACCAGCGCAAAGATCACGATGATGACGCCGACTACGGCCAGTACCAGTTGAACCCCCTCCATCGTGCCGCGGAGAATGGCGTCCATTGTGCCGTCATAGTGCACTTCCGGCTGGATTTTGGCGCTATCGGCCGCGGTTGAATCGTCGGGCACCATCATCCGCGCGATCAGGATGGCGGCGGGCAGCGAGAGGAAGGACGCGACGATCATATGGCCGACGGCGTCGGGCAGAACCGGGGCGAGCGTGGTGGCATAGAGTACCAACAACGCGCCCGAAATGTTCGCCATCGACAGCACCATCACCGCGAACAGTTCGGCGCGCGACATGGTGGCGCAATAGGTCCGCACGATCAGTGGCGCCTCGACCACGCCGAGGAAGATATTGGCCGCGGCGTTGAGCCCGACGACGCCGGTGACGCCAAGCGTGCGGCGCAAGACCCATGACAGGCCGTTCACCAGCCAGCGCAGTACGCCCCAGTGCCAGAACAGAGCGGTGAGCGCCGAGAAAACGATGATCAGTGGCAGGATCTGAAACGCGATGACGGTTGGCGGCGCTGCGCCCGGCTTCAGCACGAAGGGCAAATCCGCGCCACCAAGATAGCCGAACATATAGCTCGACCCGGCAAGGGTCGCGCGCTCAATCGCCGCCACGCCTTGATTGATCACGCCCACAGCGCGCCACACGATCGGGATACGCAGAAAGGCCAGCGCAATCGCGACCTGCAGGATCAACGCGCCGCCAATCCACTTCCAACTGGGCAGCGCGTTACGGTTTTCCGAAATACCCCAGGCGAGCAGCAGGATCAGCGCAATGCCGATCAACCCCTGACCTTGCTGCAAGATTGCCATCACCGCGTATCACCCCAATCAGAATTTCCACGACGCCCCGAATTGGAACTGACGTGGAGCACCGGCATTGCGCTGGACGAACGGCGCGCCGCCGCCAAACTGCACCTGATTGGACGTACTCGCGGCATTCGCAAAGCCCGATAGATTATTCGCATTGAACAGGTTGAACACATCGACGCTGAGTTGAATCGCGCCGAGCGGCAGGTTGATGTCGTAGCGCGCGCCGATATCGACCTGTGTCGACCATGGCAGCCGCCCGGTATTGCGGCCAATCCCGGGATAGCGATCCGAATTGCCGACATAGGCCTCGCCAAAGGATTGCCCGTCGCCATTCAAATCCTGCGTGCCGAAAATGCTCGCATCGGGAATGAAATTGACCGGCTGGCCCGATTGGAACAGCCCAGCCGCGGTCAGCGTCAGCCCGGTGACGGGATAGAGCGACCCGACCGCCGAAAGCACATGCCGCCGGTCATTCGCCGACGCCCCGAAATCTGCAGCAAAATTATTGGCGTTGGATGCGCGGAAATTGAGATCGTCGGTGTCGTTGGTCAGCCGCGACAGCGTGTAGGACAGACGGAACGCATAGATATCGGCACCGCGCAGCTTGTTGAGCTGTACGTTCAGCGCGCCATAGGTCGATCGTCCGCCCGTTTCGGACACCGTGATCTGGCGCCCGCCGCCGGGCACCAAGGCGACCGGACGGGTGGCGTCCGCTGCGGCCTGCGACCGCACCAGGCCAAGCGTTGAGGCCAATGCGATCCGCGCATTATTGTTCGGCAACGCCCGCAGCGTCGCGATATTGGCCGCCGTCAGATTGGCAAGGTTGGGGGTGAACGGCGTCGGCGCATTCAAATCCCGCAGCCGCAGCAAATTATACGAGCGGTTGTAGATCAGATCGATCGCGATCGAGAGGTTCGATGTCGCCTGATATTGATAGCCGCCGCTGAATTGTAGGCTGTACGGGCTTTGATAACCGTCCGGGTTGAGGATGCGGACTTCGTTGATCGACGCCGTGTTGCGCAGCGTCTGCACCGCGCTGGGCAACGGGCATGCGCTGACCGTGGCGCAGGCGGGCGAGACGGTGAGGTTGCCGTCAAAGGTCAACGGCGCCAGCGCGACGCCGGGGCGGATGATGCCGCGTGCCTGCAACTGCGCCAATTGCCCCTGCAATGCGGCCGACGTGGTATTGCGCTGAAGCGCGTCGGAAATGACGGTATAGGGGATTTTACCGTAGAACAGGCCCGCGCCAAAGCGGATCGCCGAGCGCGCATCGGGTTTGAAATTCAGCGCCAGGCGCGGCGCGATATTGTTGGTGTCGCCGCCCCTGCCGCCGGCGGCGGTGAGTGAATCATAATCCCAGCGCAACCCGAGCGTGGCCGTTAATTTGCGCCCGATTTGCCATTCATCCTCGACATATAACGCGCCCAGCGTCTGCCCGGTGCCAAAGCTCGCTGGGCGCAGCTCGACCGAATAATCGATCACGCGCGGATTGATGCTGAGCACGTCGCTTGCGCCAAGCCGGGTTCCCAGATTGCGCGCATTCAGCGCGGCGATTTGTGCAGGCGTCAGTTCGACGGTGTAATTGCCGTCGACATTGCCGCCACCGAGCAAGCCAAACTTCGAATAGATCAGGTCGCCACCAAGTGACAGGCGGTGATCGCCAAAACGCCGCTGGAGCTTCTGGCGGGTCTGCCATGTTTCCTCCAGATCGTTGAAGATATAGCCCGGATGGCCGACCACGCCGATGGTCAGCCCGGTCTGGTCACGGATCGCGACCTGAGCGCTCCGGCCATTCTTGGCGCGGCCATAATCCCAGCGGAAGCGGCTGAATTGCAGCGCGCCTTCGTAATTCCACACATCGCCCGAATAGGTCGCCGAAAGCGCGACCAGGGTCGATTTGCGATCCTCATTCGATCCCGCCGACGGGAAGGTGACGTTGCCGCCGCCGAGCGACCCACCGGGACGATCGACCGACACATTGCCGAAATTGCCACGCAGCGCGACGTTCCAATCGTCGGTCAGGCGGTGATCGATCCGGATCGACCCGAGGTAGAATTGGTTGGTGCCGGTGATGTTGCCGACCGTGCCCAATACCGGCGCATCAATCACATTGGTGTTGATGTCGCGCGTATATTCAAGATTGGCGTAAAAGAAGGTGCGGTCCTTGATCAGCGGGCCGCTGATCGACCCGCCACCCTGATACCGCTGAAAACTCTCGCCGACCGGATTGCCCGTCAAATCCCGGCGCGGATAGGCCGAGGCCGAATCGATCGGACGGCCGGGCCGGATCAGCGTATAGGCCTCTCCGTGAAAATCGTTGCTGCCCGACGGGGTCGTGTAGTTGACGATGCCGTTGGCGGTGCGCCCGAATGCCACCGAATAGCTGTTGGCGAGCACCGTCACTTCGCGCGTGAAGCCGAGCGGGACGGGGAATTTGAGCCCGCCCAGGAAGTTCTCATTATTGTCGAGGCCGTCGATCAGGTAGTTGGTGAACAGCCCGTTGGCGCCGTTGATCGACACGACAGGTGCTTCGGGGAAGAAGCCGGTCGAGGCGACGACATTGGGCAGCCGCACCAGCGCCGTCACGACATCGCGCCCTTCGATGGGCAGCGCCTTCAATGTTTCGGACGGGAGCGAGGAAGAGATTTCGGCGTTGACGGTGTTGATGCCGGTCACCGCGGGGCGCGCCGTCACGACGATGTCGCCGCTCGCCGTGCTGCCGCTCGCCGTGCCGACGCTCAGCGTGATGCCGCGCACAAAATCGGATCGCAGCACGACGCCGTCGGTCGATTGCGCGGCATAGTCGCTGCCCGCCGCCACGGCGATGCGATAGCGACCGCCGGTCGTCAGCCCGTCGAGCCGGACTTGCCCGTTGGCATCGGTCGTCAGCGTGCGCGACACACCGATGTCGGGATTGTCGATGGTGACCTGCGCATTGGCGACAGCGCTGCCGCCATCATCGCGCACGACCGTGATCTGCAGGCCTGCTTGCTGCGCCAGTGCCGGCATGGGCACTGCCGCGACGATGATTGCAGCGGTGGCGAGAAAGTGCTGGCGTCTAGAAATCATAAGCCCCCCAAATTGGCGTTCGTCGGTTTCAACGTTGTAGTTACAAAACTGGCATGGTCAGAAAACTGGCATGTTCAGAAAACTGGCAGGATCAGGTCGGGAAATTGCACGCGGCCCCCCGGCGGACGAGGTGAAGATCGGCATAGGCCGCGTCGGCAACGCCGCCGCTATTGTCGGTATCGGTCGCCAGCGCGATCAGCTTCATCCGCCCCGCGGCCGTGCCAAATTCGCGCTGCATGTCGGCCAGCACATCGCGGCGTTCGGTAATCCATTTCCCGGCCTGGCCATTGCCCGATTGCAGCACGATCATCCGTGCGCGATCGGTATAGGCGTTGGGCAGGATCGTGCCGACCGGCACCTTGTTATCCCACACATAGTTGAGCGCACCGTCGGGCAGCAATTTGCCAAACCGGGCGCGTCCGAGCGCCAGCTTCATCCGCGTGCCAAGCGACAGCGTTTCGCGCGGCAAGCTAAAGCCCACCAAAATCCGCGCGGCCTGATCATCGCCCTTGCGCGTGCGGATATCGGCGCGCGCGATCACGCCCGCCACGCGCCAGCGCCAGCACAGGATCGGTGTTTGATCGAGCGCGACATCGACATCGCGCACGAACAGCGCCTGGCTGTGATCGGCATGCGCCTCGATCGCCGAAATGCCGTCGCGGCGGACGAGCTGATAGCGGGTGAGCGGCACTTTGCGGTCGATCGGGACGGTTGACCAGCCAGCGGTGCCACGATCGAACCGCCCAAGCGCCACCGTCTCCTCGCCTGCTGGCGCAGCACGCGCCGCCGAAAAGCCGAGCATCCCGAGCGTCGCGACATAGGGCAGCGATACGATCGCGATCAGCCCGCGCGACCAGCGCCGCTGCGCCATCCGCGCGAGCTGCCACGCCATCACCAGCCCCAACACCGCCTCGCCGATCATCACCGGCATGCCGAAATGCCGCCGATCATAATAAGAAACCGGCGACATGAACTTCCAGTCGGACAGTGGCCAGAACTGCATATGGGCATCGTCACGGTGGCACAGAAAATCGATCGCCGCATGGGTCAGCCCCGCCGCTGCGACTGCAAGTGCAATGGCTGGCCAGCGCGCGGTCGGCCGCGTGCGTCGCGCAATCAGTGCAACGACAAGCGCCAGCCCCCAGAGCAGGAAGCTGTGGCTCAGCCCATTAATCTGCTGCCACCATGGTTGGAAATAATCATGCCCGAAAATCTCGCGGCCACGATGCCCCTGGGCGGCGAGCACGGCGACGATCACGAACATCGGCAGATCGGGCGCCGCCCCCGCAATCGCCCCCGCCGTCATCAACGTCGGGTCGCGCTTGCCGAACAGCCAGGCACCCATCAGCGCATGCGTCTGCGTCTGCATGTCAGGATCCGGACGGGATGCTCATCCCGCTTTGTTCAATTGCCAATTATAGTCGAGAAAGCTGACGCTGAGCGTCCCCGCCTTGGCCTTCGCCGCCTGTGCCGGGGTTAGCCCCAGGCTGTCGGCATACAGCGCGAAGAACGCCCCAAGCGTGTTCGCACCGCGCCAGCCCTTTTCGAAATCGCCGCGATACCATTTGAAGATGCTCGACGCCGCAACCGCGTCTCCCTGCACGCGGTTGCGCGTGTGATCGCCCAGAAAACCGCGGGCCGCCGCATCAAGCTGCGCATCGATCGTCGCACCACGATATGCCGACCGCGACAGCGCCGGACAGCCAATGCTCGCGCAATTGACCGCGAAGTGAATGCGCGGATCGTTGTAGCGCCCACTGCCCCGGATCATCGTATGTTCGATCTCATCGAGCGCCACGGTCTTGCCGAACAGGGGGACGATCGGCTTGGCCCAGGGGCTTTGCAAAAAGCTGCCCAAATCCTTGATCGATTTGATGTCGGGATAGGCGTTCAGGATCAGATCGACCGTCGCGGCATTATAGATGTTGATCAGGAAGGCGAGCTGATCGGGCTTCGACCAACCGTCGAAGGTTGCACGACTGACCTTGCCTGCCGCCGCCAGATAGGTTTTCAACGCGGCGCGGTCGCGCGCCATGCCATCATAGCGGACTTGTGACGCGACGCCGCCGCGCACCGCGACGACATTGCGTTTCAGCAACGTGTCCCAGCCAGCATGGTCGAACGCCTGTGCGTTTGCCGCCACCGGCGCGAACAGCATCAGCAGCGTGAGTAAAATCCGGCGCATCACTCTATCCTCTCATCCAGCTGTGATAGCGTTCGATCCATCGCAATACGCCCTGTGGTGCATGCGCGCGCTTCCATTCGCCAGCGGCATATTTGTTGGCCTCGGCCAGCGTCGGATAGGTGTGGATCGTACCCAGAATCTTGTTGAGACCAAGATTGTATTTCATCGCCAGCACATATTCGGCGAGCACGTCGCCGGCATGTTGACCGACAATCGTGACGCCCAGAATCTTGTCCTTGCCGCCCGGCGGGGTAAGCACCTTGATGAAGCCCGCCGTCGCACTGTCGGCGATGGCGCGGTCGAGCTCGTGCATCGGCCATGTGGTCACTTCATGCGCGATGCCCTTTTCCGTTGCTTCGGCTTCGCTCAGGCCGACGCGCGCGACTTCGGGATCGGTGAAGGTGGTCCACGGAATCACCCGGTAATCGGCCTTATATTTACGGAACCGCCCGAACAGCGCGTTGACGGCGGCGTACCAGGCCTGATGCGCGGCGACATGGGTGAACTGATACGGCCCGGCGACATCGCCCGCTGCATAGATGTTCGGGTACAGCGTCTGGAGATATTCGTTGGTGACGACGGTCTTGTCGGTTTCAATCCCTAACGCCTCCAGCCCATAGCCGGTCAGCCGCGCCGACCGGCCGACCGCGACGATCAGCCAGTCGAAAGCGATCTCGGCCTCAGCGCCGCCTGCCTCGACGATCAGAAATTGCGCGTCGCCGCGCCGTTCGCAACGCAGCGCCCTGGTGTCGGTGCGGACGTCCACACCCTCCTCGCGAAAGCGCGCCTCGATCAGGGTCGAGACATCCGCATCCTCACGCGCCATGATGCGCGGTGCCATCTCGATTTGGGTAACCTTCGACCCCAGCCGCGCAAAGCTCTGCGCCAGTTCACAGCCGATCGGCCCACCACCGAGCACCACGATCCGCCCGGGCAGCGCATCCAGCGTGGCAAAGCGATCCCACATCGTATCGCTCGTCACATAATCGACCGTGTCGAGCCCGGGAAGCGGCGGCACGAACGGGGTGCCGCCTGCTGCGATGACGATCGAGCGCGTCGTCAGCCGCTGTTCGCCGCCGTCGTTGAGCTTGATGGAAACCGTCCACGGATCGACGATCGTCGCATAGCCCTGCACCACATCCACCCCGAGCCCGGTATAGCGCTCGATACTGTCATGCGGCTCGATATCGCGGATCACTTGCCCGATCCGCGCCATCACGGCGGGGAAGGGGACGGCGGGTTCGGCGTCGGTCAGGCCATAATGGGCACCGTGGCGGCTTTGGTGCGCGAGCTTGGCACTCCGGACCAGCGCCTTGGAAGGCACGCAACCGAAATTGAGACAATCGCCCCCCATCTTGTGCGCCTCGACCAGCGTCACCTTCGCCTTCACGGTCGCGGCGATATAGGCCGACACCAGCCCGCCCGCGCCTGCGCCGATCACCACCAGATTGCGGTCGAACCGGCGCGGCTTGCTCCATTTCGCATAAACCTGCCGCGCCTTGACCGCACTGACAATTGCGCGCGCGATCCATGGGAAGATACCCAGCGCGACAAACGATGCAATCAGCCCCGGCGACGCAATCCCGGCGAGCGAGTCGATCTTGGCCAGCTGCGTGCCGGCATTCACGAACACGACGGTGCCCGCGAACATGCCGATCTGACTGACCAGATAGAAGGTCAACACGCGGATCGCGGTGAGCCCCATCAACAGATTGACGAGGAAGAACGGAAACGCCGGAACCAGCCGCAGCGTGAACAGATAGAACGCCCCATCGCGCGCCACGCCATCATCGATCGCGCGCAACCGATCACCAAAACGCGCGCGCACGACATCACGAAACAGATAGCGCGAGGCGAGGAAAGCGAGCGTCGCGCCGATCGACGACGCGAACGACACGATCACAATGCCGACTTCCAGACCGAACAGCGCACCCGCCGCCAGCGTCAGGATCGCCGCGCCGGGCAGCGACGCGCCGGTTACCGCGACATAGATCAGGAAAAACGCGACGGTCACCACCACCGGCGATTGGCGGTAATAGTCAGCGAACTGCGCCTGGCTCTGCTTCAGGCTGGCGAGCGTAAGATAATGGCCGAGATCGAAATAGAAGAACGCGGTGAGGCAGGCCGCCAGCACGATCAGGATTGGAAGGCGGTTCATGATGGGCGAATTCCAATGGCGATCAAGCGCGCTACCATGGCGGCGAAAGCGCGCCAACCTTCCCCAAGCCTTTGGCACCGATTTGAGCTGCCAAAGTCAAGCCGCACGGCCTGGTAGCGCGTGACCGGACCGCCCTTTGCTGATCGGATGATCTGCTGCCGTTCAGCCAGGCGCCTGAGCATCCTGTCCCTGGACCGCGGGGTTCGGGATCACGGCGCTGGCTCCCATGGTATGATCGCGATAACACCGTGCTGCAAACGCAGCGTCGGACCAAGGGGCAAGACAGGAGATGGGATTGATCCGACCGACGCCGCCGCCGCCAAGCTGGTCGAACTGGTCGGGCAGCGTCAGCGCTTCGCCGCGGGACATAGTCCGGCCCAGCGATGAAGCGATGCTTGCAGCGGCCGTCAAAGCGGCCCGATCTGTTCGCGCGACGGGCGCCGGTCATTCATTTATGCCACTGTGCCAGTCCGACGACCTGATCGTCTCATTAGAGGGCATGGCGGGTGAGCTTTGTGTCGCGACCGATCGGCAAACCGTGCG
>JBBQDD010000009.1:0-23015 GCA_038319335.1 Sphingomonadales bacterium | reverse complement strand
TAAACCTGCGTCCTCCAATCGGCGTGAATCAGCTGGTCAGTATCAAAATTTCCCAATGATTTGAGTGCCCGCTCGGGTGGTGCATGGGGCACCATTTTCTGTTCGATCGCGCGCTGCGGCGCATGTTGGTCATCATCGCTCGCGATCCCCGCATTTGTCGCCCATATTGTTTCAGGCAAAGGGTTTTGCCGCATCCTGCGTTGGCAGGGTGTTGGGCCCGGCAGCGGGGAATGGAATCGGCTTGAACGCGGACGCGGCCAGAATTGTTGATGAAACGCCGGACGATGACGCGCTGATGGCGCTGCTCGCGCTGCGTGACGGCGCGGTGTTTCGACTGATCGTTGATCGGCACGCCGTGGCGGTGCGGCGGATCGGCTATCGCATGCTGGGCGACGCGGTTGAGGCGGAAGATGTCGCGCAAGAGGCGTTGGCGCGGCTGTGGCAGCATGCGGGGCGGTGGCGGGCAGGCGGGCCGGGGATTGGTGCATGGCTGCACCGGGTGGCGGTGAACGCCTGTCTGGACCGGTTGCGCAAGCGCCGCTTCGCCGGGCTGGACGAGGGCCCCGAACAGGTTGATGCGGCCCCGCTGGCCGATGCGCTGATCGATAGCGCGCAGCAACGGGCAGCGGTGGTGGCGTGCGTGGCGGCGCTGGCTGATCGGCAACGCGCCGCGATTGTGCTGACTTATTACGAAGGAATGTCGAACATCATGGCGGCCGATGCACTCGAAATGAACATCAAGGCGTTCGAATCGCTGCTGCACCGTGCCCGCCGTTCCTTGCAGGAATCGCTGCAGCGCGCCGGGATTGATGGCGTCGGCGGCGTTGGCGCGGGGGAGGTGGCATGACCCAGGCCGATTCCGCCGGCAACGGGGGCTTTGATCCCGGGGTGGCGCGCGCGCTTGACCGGTTCGATGTGCCCCCGCCCAGCGATGGCTTTATCGCGCGGATGGCCGCGATTGCCGATGTGGCGCCCGTCGCTGCCACCGGGTTGCCGGGCGCGGCGCGGTGGCAGGCAGGGATGCAGCGCGGGCGGCGATCGCTGGCCCGGGCACCCTGGGCGCGGCGCACGGCCATTGGGATTATCGCATTTGGCCTGGCCAGCGCCACTGCTGCGGCTGCCGGCATGTTCGAATCGGTACGGTTCGAGATTCCGGTGATCGCGCGGCTGCTGGCACCGGCGCCCGCCGCCGTGCCCGTTGCCCATGCGACCCGGCCAAAGCCGCGCGCGCCCAGCGGCAAAGTGGCGGTCGCTGAGCCTGCGCTGCCCGATCCAGCGGCCGGCCCGGTTGCGCCGATGGCGCTGACTCGCGCGGAACGGATCGAGCGGCTTCGGTCGCTTCCGATGCCCGTGCGTGCGGTGATGACCGAGCGGATGGTGACGCGCACCCAGCAACGGCTTGCGGCACGAGGCGTGTTCCTGCCGCGCGCCATCGTCCGCGACCGGGTGATCGCACGCACCGGGCAAACCGATCTGCCGCGCGGCACCCCGGCCGAAAAGCGCGCGCAACTGCGTGCCGCGCTGATCGCCGCTCCGCCCGGCTCCCTGCCGCCCCGGTTGGAACGGTTGCGCGCGCGTGCGCTGGCGCAGGATGCTGCCGGGCAGGCTGGCCAGCCTGTCGATCAATCGGCTGCCGGCCCCGATGCGCCGCGCGCACCGGCCATCAATAGCATTGATGCCGATCGCGCTTTTGCCCAGCAGGGCTTGCGGGAATGGCGGGAAATGCGCCGCGAACGCCGCCGCCGCTGGCAAGCGCGCCAGGCCGATCTGGCGCAACGCGAAGCGGGAGCGGAAGGGACGGGATCGGTTCAGGCCGCCCCGCAAACTCAAGGCCCGGCACTTGTACCGACTGAACCGGCACCGCCCCGGCCACCACAATAATCCGCAAAGGGTTTTGGCAGGTCGGGCGTTGGATTGAACAAGGAAGTGCGCACTCCCTTCCCCTGTGTTCAATTCACATGTGTAGGAGTAAACCCATGCAATCACGCCTTATTCTATCCGCCCTCGCCGCCCTGATGGCGACCAGCGCCGCCGCCCAGACGAGCAGCACGACAACTGTCGACCGGCCCGGCTATAGCGGTTCGCGCACCACCACTATCGATCCCGCGACCGGCATTGCCAGCCGCGACGCCACCGTAACCCGCAAGTCCGACGGTGCCGTTGCCACCCGCGAGATTGATCGCACCCGCACGGATGGCGGCGTGTCGATCCAGGGCAGCTCCAGCAACTTTGCCGGCCAAACGCGTGCGCTTGATTATAACCGGACGCGCACCGAAACGGGCTCAACCGCGACCGGCAGCTTCACCCGTCGCAATGGCGAGACGCTGGCCTATCAGGGCAGTCGCACCCGCGCAGATGGCAGCTTTACCGGGCAGCAGGATGTGACCGGGGCCAATGGCCAGTCGCTCTATTCGCGCACCGCCACCGCGACCCGCAGTGATACCGGCGTCTCCCGTGCGGTAACCACAACCCGCGCGCCGGGGTTTCACCCCCGCGCCAGCGTGCGCGGCGCGCGCCGTCGCTGAGCTAGCGCCGGGCGGTCTGGAGTCCCCTCCCCCTGCTGCCCGGCTCTAAAGGGCGCGGTCCTTCCCACGGACCGCGCCCTTATCCTTTGCGGCTATTTTGCGGACCCGCTGCAACAGCGCGCACGACTAATTCGACCAATAGACATATTCCTGGCCGCGCTTCCACGGTGTGTTCAGCGGCACATCGATCCGTACCGGCGCATCGATCAGCGCTGGCCATAACGCTTTGGGCATCTGCTTGTCCTGCGCGCTGATGAGCGCGCGCATGGCCTGCACGCGGGCGGGATCGGCCAGCGCCAGGTTGCGATGCTCGGTGGGATCGGTTGCCAGATCATAGAGCCACGCCTTGTTGGGACGCCGGGCGATCTGCAGCTTCCAATGGCCTTGGCGGACGGCCTTGGTTTCCCCCGAACGCCAGAACAACAGGTCGTGCGGCATCATCGCTAGCGGCGTCGGGGTCAGCCGGGCGGATGGCTGGCCGAGCAGGTTGACCGTATCCATCGCCCGGTCGGCGGGGATTTGCAGGCCGGCGGCGGCGGCAACGGTGGCGTAAATGTCCAGATGATGCGCCGGGCCGGGCAACCGGCTGCCGGGCGCAATCCGGCCAGGCCAGCGCAGGAAAAAGGGCACGCGCAGGCCGCCTTCGAAAAACGTCGCCTTGTATCCGCGGAACGGCGCGTTGCTGTCCTTGATGCCGGTGTACCATGCGCCGCCATTGTCGCTGGTGAAGATGACAAGGGTGTTGTCGTCAATCCCCTGGTCCTTCAGCGTTTGCAGCACGCGCCCGATGCCGCGATCAAGCTGGCGCACCATCGCGCCATACACCCGGCTGGTATGATCCTTGATCTGCGGCAGCGCGTCGTAATCAGCCCTGGTCGCCTGTAGCGGGGTGTGGGGGGCGTTATAGGCCAGGTACATAAAGAAGGGCCGGTTCGCATTTGCCTTGATCGCGGCGACGGCATTGTCGGTGAAATAATCCGTCAGATGGCCTTTGGGCGCAAAACGCTGCCCGCCATTCCACTGCACGGCATAGGGCAGGTTCGGCCACAGGAACCGGTCGATCGGATCCCAGGGCAGCTTGGCGTTGACGACGCCCGGCGAGTCGGGCGGCATGAACATCCCGCCGCCGGCCAGGAAGCCCAGCGATTCATCGAAACCCTGGCCGCGCGGCTGCAACGCCTTTGCCTCGCCCAGATGCCACTTGCCGATCTGGATCGTGTGATAACCGCCCTGTTTCAGCAGATCGGCGATCGTGATTTCCGATTGGGGCATGCCCATATCGGCGTAATCGATCAGATCCTTGGTATATTCCTCATGGAAGATCAGCGGCAGCGGGCCGCCATGCGCGCCAGCCGCCACTGCGCGAGCGAAGACGACGGGAACGGCGGTGAATTCAAACCCGAACCGGGTCGGGTAGCGGCCAGACATGATGGCGGCGCGCGATGGGCTGCACGTGGCGTTGGCGGCATAGGCGATGTCATAGCTGGCGCCCTGTTGCCCGATCGAATCGATATGCGGCGTTTTCACCAGCCCGCCCGCAATCCCCCCGCCGAAAAAGCTGATGTCATTGTGCCCCATATCATCAGCGACGATCACGATGACATTGGGGGGGCGTTTGGTGATGGCCGTGGCGGGCGCGGCGGGGCCTTTGGCCCAGTCGACCGGGTGATTGGGCTGAATGGGATCCTGCCAGCGCGAAATAATGCCCGGAATGGCGTATTTATATTCCTGGAACAGCGCATAGCCCGCCCCGCCCAGCACCGCCAACACGATCAGCCCCACCCAGAATCGCTTCACGCCAACCCCTCCCGTCGGTGCCGCATGCTTGCGGTATGCCCCTTATTGCCAAATGACAATCAAAACGCCAATAGTTTCGTGGGCAGGGGCAAAAGGGGCGGTTGATGGGCAAATTGGTGGCGCGGGGATTTCTGGCGGTGGCCGGATTGCTGGCAATCGGGCTATGGGCGCTGGTGTGGTTCGATCAACCGCGCTTTGCCGCCCAACTGGGGCCAACTGCTACCACGCCGCTCGCGGCGGCGACGCTGCGGGCCGATATCGGCGGGTTTTTCGCCGCATGGGCGATTGGTGCATTGATGGCGGCTTGGCGAGACGACCGGCAGATCGCGCTGCTGCCGATGCTGCTGCTCGCGCTGGCCTTTGCCGGGCGGGCCTATAGCTATGCGCTGACGGGCGATGCCGCGATTATCCAGCCAATGGTGATCGAGGCGGTACTGGTGGTGCTGATCGGCCTGGCGCGAACCCGGCTGGGTTAGAACCGCAGGATAAGCCCGCGGTCGGGCGGGTTTTGGCCCGCGGCCATCAGGCGGTAGGCGGCGGCCACGGCCTCGCCGCCCTGTTCATGCGCAATCGTCACCCGGTCGCCCAGCTGCTGGCAAAAGGCAATGTTGGCGGCGGTGGCGCGTTGCATCATCTTGCCGCGACCCCATTCGGTGTCGCGCTTGGCGATCTGGCCGGGGGCGAAGAAAAAGGCGGGGCGCGGCCCCGGCAATGTCTGCCCGGCGCGCGGTGCAGACCAGTGCGTTGCCCCCACGCCGATGCTCGCCTTCAGCCGGTCGCCGAAATGATGGTGGACCGCCGACACGACGTCGCCATTGCCCGACATATCGACAAACACCGTCGGCACCGCCGGATCGAGCGTGCCAATCGCGCCATAGCCGATCACCTGGTCATAATAGCCAAGCCCCTCCACAAAGCCGATATTGCCGGGCGAGGTGAGGCCGATGACGGTCTGCTCGCCCCGCGCCTTCAGGAAATGCGCCAGCCCGAACGCCGTTTTTGACGATGCGCTGCCCAGCACCACCTGCGCCGCGCCAAACCCGGCATTGTCGGCAATGTAATCGTCCAGCACATAGGAGGTCGTGAACAGCGGGAACACCAGGCTGCGCAAATCGGCCATACCCGCCAGCACTGCCGGATCATCATTGGTGCGGGCATAGAGATTATAGACATAGGGCAGTTCCTGGCGGTGGACCGCGCCATCGGTAAAGCCGCCCGGGGTCACCCGGTCAGGCCGCATCACCAGATCGGATGCCATGGGCAGGAAACCCCAGATGGTGGTGCCCACCGGCACTGCATCGCTCAGCGATTCGGTAACGGTGCCAAAGCCCCAGATCGGCACGACGCCCCAGCCCGCTTCCTCATCGGGAAAGAACCGCCAATAGCCGATCTGCTCGCCCGACAGCGCGTAGCTGATATTGTTCGCGGTCAGCGCGAACTGATCGACGCGGACACGCACTTCGCCTTGTGTCAGGGCAACTTCGGCGCGGTCTACGAGCTTTGCCTCGCCAATCTGGGCGCGGTTGACGAGCAATTTGGTGGTCATCAGGCAAAGGCTCCACGCCGGTGCTGCTGTCGGAATGACAGCCACAAGAACAGCATTATGATCGGGATCAGGACCAGGCTACCATAATGTTCGGGCGGATGATGTGCGCCAATCGGCGGCGCTTTCAGCACCCAGCCAAACAGCGCCAGCAGCATACGCTCAGCCAAGCTCAACGCCAGCAGCAGCGGGACAAGGCTGCGGTAACGGATCCCCACCGCGATCATCGTTAGGCCATGGACGAACTGCGTTGCCCCCGCCCAGGCAAAGGCACCGATCAGCGCCCGGGGATTACTGCCCAGATCGATCCCGGCAATCACCCCTGCGCCACCATCGGGCAGGACCATATGGATGAGGCCGGGGCCCACCCATGCAACCCCGAGCAGAATCAGAAACCGGGCTGCCAATGGCGCGCCGCGATACTGGTCGTTGGTCGATGGGGGCAAGAGCATCAGCGCACCATCAAATGCCCAAGGGCTGCCGCCAGCGCCAATACCAGCGCAAGCCAGAGCCGCGGGCCAATGAAGACGCCGATCATCGGCGATGTCGGGAAGGAAAAAGTCGCCAATGTACCAGCCAGCTTGTCGGGATGGGCGGCTTCGAACCGGGGATCGATGATCAGGTTCATCATGTCGCGCCTGCTGCGATATCGCATCAGGCCGATGACCGTCCAACCCGGATCAGGCTCGGTCGCCCAGCTATCCATATACCCGCCGATCTTGCGGCGCACGATGGCCGGGTGTCCGCCATTGGCGAGCAGCACGGGCATGAATTGCTTGGCATAGCGCTGCAGTAAACTGGCGCCGGGCACCATGTCGCCGCTGACAGGATCAGCAACGGGTATCAGGGTTGCTTTGACGATGTTGAACATGACAAAATCGCGCCCGTCATCAGTTTCGATAAACCGGCGCAAAGCCTCCAGCGCTTCAGGCGTGGTATCGGTACGGCCATCGAGTTTTTGCAAATAGGCGGCAATTTCGTCCGGGGTCAGGGCCCCGCGCCAATTGTCATACCAGCCGCGGAACATCGCATAAATCGCAAGCGCACTGCCCCAGATCATCCAACCGGTCATCGCCTGCTCTGCCCACCAAGACAAACATTGGCACGCATCATGCCAATAGTCGAGATGCCATTAACCCGGTCGGCCGCCGCGGGCCAGGCGAAAGCCAATATGGGCGCTGGTCATTCCTAGGCTGACCGCAATGCGCGCGGCCGGGCGGTAACGCTGGCAATATTCCGCGGCGCAGACGAAGGAACCGCCCTTCAGGATCACCAAGTCGCTGGCGGCTTCCTCGGGTGCGCAGCATTGGGGCAGCGGGTCGGCGGGGGAGGGCGCGGTTGGCGCGGCCGTGGTTGTCCATTCCCAGACATTGCCGATCATGTCGATCAGCCCGCGCGCATCGGCGGGATAGTCGCCGATCGCCGTTGTGCCGGGGTGGCCGGTGCGATCATGATACCAGGGGAAGCTGCCCGTCCAGAAATTCGCCATCATCTGGCCGCCGGGGGCAACGTCATCCCCCCAGGCATAATCGGCATCGTGCAGCCCGGCGCGGGCGGCAACCTCCCATTCCGCCTCGCTGGGCAGGCGCGCAATGGCCCAGTCGGCATAGGCGGCGGCGTCGGCTTGGGCGATGTGGACGACGGGGTGGTGTGCGCGTGCGTCAACGCTCGAGCCCGGGCCTTCCGGCTGGTCCCACCGCGCGCCCGCCACGCTGCGCCACCACGCAGCTGGATCATCAAGCGCCACCGGGCCGCTGGTGGGGGCAAATACGGCGGAGGCACCGGCCTGTTCGGCGATCGTCACATAACCGGTTGCCGCGACGAAGCGCGCGAATGCGGCATTGCTGACCGGGGCGACCGCCATCTCGAACGGGGCGACGGCAACCATCCGCGCCGGGCGCTCCTCAGGGTAATGCCGGTCTGATCCCAGCTGATAATCGCCGCCGGGGATAGCGACGAAGCGATCATTCATCGGCAAACAGCGCGCCGCATCCGGTGCCCGCCAGCATATGGTTCACCCGCGCGCGGGCACCTGCATCAAGCGCTGCATAGTGCGCCCGCAGCGCGGCCAGGCATTTGGCCTGATAGGCAAAGGGCGTCTGCTCCCACACCCGGCCGTCGATCACCGTGCTCACCTGATCAGCCCCGCCGCGCACCGCATAGGCATTGGCCAGCAGCAACGGCACATAGGTGCGCCCGATTTCACTCAGCAGCGCGGTGATGGTCGCTGGCAGTGCTGCTGGATCGACCCAGCCCGCGCCGTCCTCCCCCGACAGATCCTCCATCACATGCGCCCAGGCGATTACGCGGGGGGCAGCGTTGGTGGCCGCCGTCATCGGGGTCGGGTCGAACAGCGCAAGCTGGGTCAACTGGCCGTACACCGCGAAGTCGCCCGTCCCGGGTTGATCGCCCAGCAGGAACGGGTGGCGCGCGAAATGCCGGTCGAGAATGGCCAGCAGCCTGGTATAGCTCGCCTCTATGGTCGCCGCCGTCACCGGATTGGAGCCGACATAGCCCAGCCGACCAATCTGCCGCGCCGCAAAACCATCCCCCATCGTCTTCAGCGCAGCATTGTCCAGCGGCTGGCCGAACCAGTTGGGGAGCACGGTGGCGGATTTGGCGATGTCGGGCGCGAACGACCATCGATAATGAAACATCGCCTTGGTCAGCCATTCGTCGCCATAATCCTCGATCAGCGCATCGATCAGCGCCAACGCGGGATCGGCGGGGATCACGCTGCGCCCGGCATGCTCACCCTCCAGCCGACGGATGATCGGCGTCGAATCGGTCATCGGCACCAGCGTGCCGGCGTCGTCGGGGAAATAGAATGTCGGCAGCAGCGGCACCTTTGGCGACGGCAACACCCCCCGCATCTTGCTGGCATGAACGAAATGGTACGGCAGCCGCCGATAGCGCAGCACCGCCAGCATCTTGCGGGTATAGGGTGATCCGGGGGAGCCGACGATCAGGATCGGGTTGGTCACGCATGCGCTCCTGGCTGGCTCGGCCAACGGGCCCCGGCTTGCGCGACTGGCGCTGCCGATGTTATTGGCACTGATAATGCCGAAAGGTGAAAGGTTCAATCATGGCTGAGCTGGGTGACATTACCGCGATCATGGCAGCAAACGAAGCCTTTGTACCGGGCCGCCTGATCAAGTTCGATTTTGGCGGTGATGGCGTGATCCTGCTCGACGGGGTAGCAGCGGCGGTAAGCAACGACGATGTGGCAGCGGAAACCACGCTGCGGATGAGCCTGGATAATTTCAAGGCGCTTGCCAAGGGCAAGCTGAACCCGGTGATGGCGGTGATGATGGGCAAGATCAAGATCGATGGCGACATGGCGCTGGCGATGCAGCTGCAGGCGGTAACGGCCAAGATCAAGCTCTGATTAGGCCGGGTTCTGAAAGGACGGGGGATGGCGAATTCGGGGGAAGATGACGCTGGCCCTTCCGGGAACGGCAAGCAGGGCATTGGCAAACGGGGCATTGATCGCCGGTCGCTGCTGATTGGCGGCGCGGTGGGGGCGGGCGGTGCGGCGGCGCTGGCTGCTGGCGGCGTCTATGTGAAGGGGCAGCTGACGCCCTATATCCCGCCGTCGCCCGTTGCCGATGGTGATCCGCCGCAAATCGCACAATCCTATGCCGATTCGCGTCCCGCGCGCAGCGGCTCGGTAAAGCCCCCGGCGGGCGCGCCCAATATCGTCGTCATCATCCTGGACGATGTCGGCTTTGCTGATCTGGGGTGCTATGGCAGCGATATCGAAACAGCGGCGATCGATGCGCTGGCGGCGCGCGGGCTGCGATACGCCAATTTCCGCACCACCGCGATGTGCTCCCCCACGCGGGCATCGTTCCTCACCGGGCTGAATCACCATAATGCCGGGATGGGCTGGCTCGCCGATATCGATAGCGGCTTTCCCGGTTATCGCGGCGATTTGACGCGCGATGCAGCGACCTTGCCCGAAGTGCTGAGCGATGCAGGCTATGGCACCTATCTGTGCGGCAAATGGCATGTGAACCTGTCCGCCAGCAATGGCCCGACGGGGCCGTTCCACAACTGGCCCACCAACCGCGGGTTTGACCATGCCTATTGGTTTCAGGGCCATTCGACGGATTATTTCCGGCCCGGCGCGATGTTCGACGGGACGACCCTGGTGGATATCTCCACCCGTCCCGATGCGGACGATTATTATGTCACCGATGATCTGACTGATCGGGCGATTGGCTATATCCGCACCCATCATGCCGTGGCGCCTGACCGGCCGTTCTTTGTCCAGCTCGCTTATTCGGGCGCGCATTCGCCGCTCCACGCCAAGCCGGTGCTGCGGGATCGGTTCAAGGGCCGGTATGACAAGGGGTGGGATGTGCTGCGCCGCGAGCGGCTGGCACGGCAGCACAAGCTGGGAATCGTTTCCCCCACCACGCAATTGCCGCCGCTATCCAAAGGGGCCGATGCATGGGACAGCCTGTCGCCCGATCAGCGCCGCGTTTATGCGCGCTATATGGAGGTATACGCAGGCGTCATCGCCTCCATCGACGACAATATCGGGCGATTGACGGCTGAACTCGACGCAATGGGCCTGCGCGACGACACGATGATCGTGCTGTTTTCCGACAATGGCGGATCGCCGGAGGGCACGCCTGCGGGCACCCCCAACATCTTTGCCTCCGCGCTGGGCCGTGCCGTGCCGCTGGCCGATGCCGAACGGCTGCTGCCGGAAATGGGGGAGGCGACCACATTTCCGCATTATCCGATGGGCTGGGCCAATGCATCGAACACCCCGTTCCGGCTGTACAAGCAGTTCACCAATCTGGGCGGCGTCGCCGATCCGCTGATCGTCAGCTGGCCAAAAGGAATCGCGGCCCGGGGCGAGATCCGCAAGCAATTCGTCCATGTGATCGATCTGTTCCCCACCCTGCTGGATGCCGCCAAGCTGAAGCGCCCCGAATTGTACCAGGGTCGCCGTCAGAAGCCCGTCGACGGGGCCAGCTTTGCCGCCACCTTCGCCTCGCCCGCTGCCGCCACCCGGCGCGAGCAATATTATGAGCTGGGCGGCTACCGCGCCTATGAAGAGGGCAAATGGCGGCTGGTGACGCTGCATGAGCGCGGCAATGCGTTTGATGGCGATGCCTGGGCGCTTTATGATCTGTCCACCGATCCCACCGAGATGACCGATCTGGCCGGTCGCCACCCCGATATCGCTGCATCGCTGAAGGCGAAATGGGACAAGGCGGCGCGCGCGAACAATGTCTATCCGCTTGATGACCGCAACCTGATCGTCAAGATGAGCCGTCAGCGCATGGCCGATATCCGCCCTTTGTGGGAATTTCGCCCGCCCGTGCCCTATCTGCCGGTTGATGCATCGCCACTGGTCTGCGGGCTTGATCACAGCATCGAGATTGCGATCGACCGGCCAGCCGATGTGATGGACGGCGTGCTGATCGCGCATGGCTCTGCGCCTGCGGGCTATGCCATTTACCTGAAGGGCGGGCAACTGTTTTACGACAGCAGCATCATCCCCTGGTCCGAACGGATTTCGGGTGGCCCGGTGCCGGTGGGCAAATCAGTGATTCGCTATGTCCAGAAAATGACGGTGCGTCCGTTTGAAGGCGGCGGCACGCTGTTCGTGAATGGCCAGCAGCGCGCGGCGCATGTTTTTGACAAGATCATCGCGTCCCCCAGCTATGACGGCATGTCCATCGGCCGCGATTTCGGCGCGCCGGTGTCCACCGCGTACAAAGGCGCCAATCCGTTCGGGGGGACGATCGAGCGCGTGACGATAAAGGTCGATAACCGCACCCCGACGCTGCAGGAAATCCGCAGCTTCATCACGGCGATGCAGATCAAGGTGTGATGGCGGCGGTTTAGCGGGCGATGCCCCGCGCCAGCAGTTGCGCCACGGTATCAGCAACCGCGTCCGGGCTGATATCCTCGTTCCACACGCCGTACCTTAGCCCGAGGAACACATTCATCCCCATGATCGCCCAGGCGTAAACTTCCGCTATTTCCCCCTTCACGTCGGCGCGCACTTCGCCGCGCGATGCCGCTCCCTGCAGCCGCTGGGCAATGCGATCGGCGGTGGTGGCGTAATGGGCGCGAAAACTGTCGGGATCGACGAATTCAGCTTCATCAATGATCCGGTAGATTTCCTTATGCCCGCGCACGAAGTCAATGAAGCTGCGCAGACCGGCCCGTTCGGCGGCGATCTGGTCCGAAGCGGCGCGGATGTGCGGCGTTACGTGATCGCGCACCTGATCTGACATGTCGCGCACCAGCGCGCGGAAAACCGCGTCCTTGCTGTCGAAATAGGTGTAGAAACTGCCCAGCGCCACGCCCGCCCGGCGGGTGATGCCGCTGATCGATGTTTCGTGAAACCCGCGCTCGCCAAATTCGATTGCCGCTGCGTCCAATATCGTCCGCAACGTTTTTCTCCCGCGATCAGTGCGCGGCACCTTGCCCGCGCTCGCGGCGGAAGGTGTTGCAGAAGCGGCACGCTCGCCCACCATTTATCATTCCCCCTAAAGTCCCAAGTTGAAACCTGGTTCATGTTTCAGTATAGCGTCTCTCAACGGCGTTCAACCCATCAGAGGGGCGCGCCAATCTGGAGGGGAGAACACATCATGTCATCACGCAATTTATCCGCCCGCACGCTGTTGCAGCTCGGGGTTGCCGCCGCTGCGCTTGTTGCTGCACCCGCCTATGCCCAGTCTAGCCCGGCACCCGCCACTACCCAGGCCGATCGCCCCGACGAGGAGGATGGCGACATCCTGGTCACCGCGCGCCGTCGCGAGGAAAGCGCCATCAATGTGCCGATCGCGATCACCAGTTTCTCGGGTGCGCAGTTGGAGCAATCGGGCGCGGCCGACATCACCGATATCGGCAACTACACCCCCAACGTGACGCTGGAAGTATCGCGCGGCACCAGTTCCACCCTCACCGCGTTCATCCGTGGCATCGGCCAGCAGGATCCGGTTGCCGGGTTCGAAGCGGGCGTCGGCATCTATCTTGACGATGTGTACCTCAATCGCCCGCAGGCAGCCGTACTCGATATCTACGATGTCGAGCGGATCGAGGTGCTGCGCGGGCCGCAGGGCACACTCTATGGCCGCAACACGATCGGCGGCGCGATCAAATATGTCACCAAGCGCCTGGCAGATGACCCCACCGCCACCATTCGCGGTTCCTATGGCAGCTATAACCAGGCGGACGGCGTGATCAGCGGCAGCGTGCCGTTGTTTGATGGCAAGGTGAAGCTGGGCGGCGCGCTTGCGCGGCTGAGCCGCGATGGTTTCGGCACCAACCTCACCACGGGCGAGGAAAATTATAACAAGGATATCTGGGCGGGTCGCGGCACGCTGGAAATCGAGCCGAGCAGCGAGGCTTTTTTCCGCATCACCGGCGATTACACGCATGATCGCACCAATGCGCGTGGTGGCCACCGGCTGATCCCGGGGATTGTTTCGCGCACCCCGGTGCTCCCCAATGTCTATGATTCGCGCGGCGGCCTGAACAGCCCGCCACAGGATGTGAAGGCCTTTGGCGTCTCGGGCTTTGGCGAGCTTCGCCCGACCGATTGGCTCACCTTCCGCAGCATTACCGCCTACCGCCAGGACGATAGCAGCACGCCGATTGATTTCGATGCGCTGCCCGCCGTCGATGTCGATGTGCCGGCATTCTATAACAACAAGCAGTTCAGCCAGGAAATCCAGTTCCTGGTGAATAGCGGCGGGTTCAACGGCCTGTTCGGCGGCTATTATCTCAACGCATCGTCACGCACCGTGTTCGACGTGCGCTTGCCCGGCACGGTAACCGCCCTGACCTTTGGCAATGTGCGTACCGATACCGGCGCGATCTTTGGTGATTTCAGCTATGATTTCAACGAGATGTTCAGCATCTCGGCAGGCGGGCGCTACACATGGGATAATCGCCGCTCACAGATTCAGCGCAACGTCTATCTGGGCGCCTCACCCTTTTTCGGCGGCACCACGGGGCCAATCGTGCGGCAAACGGATTTCCGTGGCAAATTGAGCTTCACGGCGTTCACGCCAAAGGTGTCGATCAGCTTCAAGCCTGATGCCAATAACAATTTCTACGCAAGCTATGCCGAAGGCTTCAAGGGCGGCGGGTTTGATCCGCGCGGGGTGGGCACGGCGGCCCCCGATCTGAACGGCAATGGCGTGAACGGCGCAGGCGGCGATCAGGCCGATATCTTCAACTTCCTGTCGTTCGATCCGGAAGACGTGCGCACCTATGAAATCGGGTACAAGGCCTCGCTGTTCGGCCGCCGCCTGAACATCGCGCTGTCGGCATTCCATTCGGATTACCAGAATGTCCAGATTCCGGGCTCGGTCGGCATCGTGGTGGGTGGCATCCAGACCTTTGCGGGCATCACCACCAACGCGGGCAAGGCGCAGATTCGCGGCATCGAGCTGGAGGGTAATGCCGTGCTCGCCAAGAATCTGGGCGTCAGCGGCGGGCGGTTGGTGTTCGCCTGGACGGCGGGCTATCTCGACGCGAAGTACAAGTCGTACATCGATTCACGCGGGCTGCAGGTGGCGGATCGCCGCGCGGTGCAGAACACGCCTGATTGGACCGCGAGCGGATCGATCAGCTATGATGTGCCAATCAATGACGGGTCGCTGAACCTGAGCGCGGCGGTTTCGTATCGCGGCGATTCGCAGCAGTTCGAGCTGCCGGTCGCGATGCTCGATCAGCCCGGTTTTGCGCTGTTCGATGCCAATGCGGTGTGGACGATCAACAAGACTTTCTCGATCGGGGTTCATGGCCGCAACCTGTTCGACAAGCGCTACATTGCGGCGGGGTACAACTTCCTGAGCCAGAATCCCGATACCGGCGTGTTCAATCGCAACGCGACCACGGGCAACTTCATTTCGACCTTGGGGTCAGACGGGGTGCTGACCGCTTATTATGGCAATCCGCGCCAGGTGAACGTGACGGCGCAAGTGAAGTTCTGATCGGCTCAGGTTGATCGGTCGCTCACTTCAAAGCCCCTCCCCTTCAGGGGAGGGGTTGGATGGGGCGTGTAAATCTCATCGAAACCGACGTTCACATGGACAGTCCCCACCCCCAACCCCTCCCCTGAAGGGGAGGGGCTTGAAAAGGGTGGCTGAGCTGCCCGATTACCGTTCGCGCGTCGCCGCAAAACGCACCTTCGGATAGCGTTCGACGATATAGCCGACTTCCCAATTGCTCTTGGCCATGAACACGGGGTTGCCATCGCGGTCCTTGGCCATTGCCCCGCGGTTCAGATCGACAAATGTCTTCAGGTCGGCGGGGTCTTCGGCGGAAATCCAGCGCGCGGTTTCGAACGGGGCCATTTCCAGCCCGGCATCCACCTTATACTCCGCCTCCAGCCGACTCAGCAGCACTTCAAGCTGCAACTGCCCGACAACGCCGATGATCCAGTTCGATCCGATATCGGGATAGAAAACCTGCGTCACGCCTTCTTCGGCCATGTCGTCCAGCGCCTTGCGGAGCTGCTTGGTCTTGGTCGGGTCTTTCAGCTGCACCCGGCGCAAAATTTCGGGCGCGAAATTGGGCAGCCCGGTAAACCGCACATCGGCGCGCTCGCTCAGCGTATCGCCCACCCGCAGGGTGCCGTGATTGGGAATGCCGATGATGTCGCCCGGGAACGCCTCATCCGCCAGCTCGCGGTTCTGCGCGAAGAACAGGATCGGCGAATGGATCGCGATTGGCTTGCCGTGTCCTGTCGGGGTCAGCTTCATGCCGCGTTTGAACACGCCCGAACATAGCCGCATGAACGCGATCCGGTCGCGGTGCTGGGGGTCAATATTGGCCTGCACCTTGAACACGAACCCCGTCACGTCGGCGCGGTCTGGCGATACCGGGCCCGGCTCGGCGGGTTGCGGGCGGGGGCCGGGGGCATGGCGGGCGAGCGCGTCGATCAGCTCCCCAACGCCGAAATCCTTCAACGCTGATCCGAAATAAACGGGCGTCTGGTCACCAGCGCGGTACGCCGCCGCATCAAACGGGCCATAGCCGCCCAGCGCCAGTTCGGCATCCTCGCGCAATTTGGCCAGGCCGGTGGCGGACAGGGTGGCGGCCAGCGCGGGATCGTCCAGCCCGGTGAACTGCGCTGCCTTGCCCAGATATTCGCGGCTGCCGCCCTCAGGCTGCATCAGCCGGTTGGCGTAAAGATCATACACGCCCTCAAATTCGCCGCCCATGCCCACCGGCCAGCTCATCGGCGTCACGTCCAGCGCCAGCATATCGGCAATTTCATCGAGCAGGTCGAACGCACCGCGCCCCTCCCGGTCCACCTTGTTGACAAAGGTGATGATTGGCACCGATCGCAGCCGGCACACTTCAAACAGCTTGCGCGTCTGCGCCTCAATGCCGCGTGCCGCATCGATCACCATCACCGCTGAATCGACCGCGGTCAGCGTGCGGTACGTATCCTCGCTGAAATCCTCATGCCCCGGCGTGTCGAGCAGGTTGAAGGTGATGCCGTCCTTCTCGAATGTCATGACAGACGATGTGACGGAGATGCCGCGCTGCTGCTCGATCTTCATCCAGTCGCTGCGAGCGCGGCGGTTCTGCCCGCGCGCCTTTACCTCGCCCGCCAGATGGATCGCGCCGCCGAAATAGAGCAGCTTTTCGGTCAGCGTGGTCTTGCCGGCATCGGGGTGGGAAATGATCGCAAAGGTGCGGCGGTCGTTCAACTGGCTCATCGCGGGCGGACTACGCGGGTGCGGCGCGCAAGTCGAGGCCGGCGCCTGCTATCGCTTGCGCTTGTCTTTCGACTTGCGGCGTTGCTGCTCCATCGCCACGACGCGTTTGAAGCAGGCAAGCACCTCGGCTGGCGGGTGGTGGCGCGACAGCCGCCGCAGCCGGAAATTCACATGCGCCATCCGCTGGTAGTAGCGGGTGAAGGCGCTGTTGATCGCCGCCCCCACCACCGCGCCCACCAAAGGTGCCGCGCGGGACAGGATGCCCTCACTCAGCGCCTTGCCGAATTGTGGCACGATGGCGCGGATGGTGGCTGAAACCGATTGGTGGCTCAGCGCGATCCGGCCGGCCCAAAGCCCGGTATCCAGGCTGTCATCATCTACTAGCGGCCCGCCCGTGCCGAACACCGCGATGCACTGTGCGCGCACGTCGGGATCGTCCAAATCCTCGCCATAGCTCGCCGCAATCGCCTGAATCGATCGCAGGATCAGCGTGGTGGTGATGGCCAGATCGGCCAGCGTCGTCGCAATGCCCGCCGCGCCCCCAACGGCCCCGGCCACGCCGGTGGCAAAGCGGTAATACCCCTCATGCGTGTTGCTTGATGCGCCCGCCGTGCGCTTGCGGCGACCGCCGATGGTGAACGCGATCGCATAGCTTTGCCGCAGCGCCAGATCGACCACGCCCTGCAACTTGTCCTCAAAATTGTCGGGCAGCCAGTCGATCACCTGATCGGCGCTTTCGCCCGCCTTGGCGGCCAGCGACAACAGCCCGCTGCCCGCATCTTCATGGATGACGGCAATTGCCAACATCTCAGCCAGCTCGGACTCGCTAAAGGCCGCGCAGGCATTCCCCGAATCGATATCGGCCATCGCGCACCCCTTCGCGCGGAACCTATCGACGTGGCGAGCGATGGCAAGCATTTCGGTTAACCATTGCCGGCCTGTGCGTCACCCGGCACCGGGCATGGCACTCACCCCGTAACGGTCACCCGCATTTCGACCCGGTGGAGCGCTTCCGGCTCCAGCATCATCACGCCGGGTTTTTCGCGAAAATCGCCGCCATAGCCCACGGTGTCAGCGGTGCCGTGCCAGGGTTCGATGCACACAAAGCGCGCGCCGGGCTTGGTCCAGATGCCAAGGCTGGGGGTATCAGGAAAGGCGATGTCGAGGCGGGGGCCGACATCACTGCCATAGCTTAGCCGCTGCGAGGCAACCGGGTTCCAGATCAGCGCATCGCGCTCAAACAGCGCATCGGCCAGCGCCAGCCGGTTGCCGATTACGGGCGTGGCGCGATCCTCGGCGATCAGCCCGGCCTCGTTCAGGCCCTTAAGCGCTCCAGATTCATCACTCTCAAAGGCGATGAAATGATCCTCACGCGCGGCCCCGCCCGGTAGCGGCCAGGCAAAGGCGGGGTGCCAGCCAAAGCTGAACGGCATCGGCTCGGTACCGGTATTGCCAATACTGGCCGTCATCGTCAGCGTCGCATCATCCACCATGAAGCCAATTTCCAGCAGGAAGGGGAAGGGGAAGGATTCCATCGTCCGCGCCGAATTGGTCATCCGCAGCAGCGCGTGGCTGGCCGATGACTCCGCCACGTCGAACATCGATCGCCGCGCAAAGCCGTGCTTTTCCATCCGGTATGATGTTTCATCCAGCCACAGCACATCATCGTTCAGCCGCCCGACAATCGGGAATAATATCGGCGCGCGCCCGCTCCAGAAATCGGGATCGGCATCCGTCATCAACTGCCGCCCGCGCGCATCGCGCAGCGACGAAAGCTCAGCCCCCATCGGGTTGATCGATGCCCGCAGCGTGCGCGTGCCGATGTCGATCATGTCATCCACGCAACACCGCCCCCAGTTTGGCGGCAGCCGCCACCACCTTGTCCGCAATGGCCTTCAGCTCGTCATCAGTGAAGCTCTTGTCGCCGGGTTGCAGGGTGATTTCAACGGCCAGGCTTTTGCTGCCCGGCTCCACGCCTGCGCCGGTGAACACATCGAACAGGCGGGCGGCGGTGATGGCTGCCTTGTCGGCCCCCTTTACCGCGCGGACCAGCTGATCGGCGGGCATCTCTTCCGGCACCAGAAACGCGAAATCCCGCGTCACCGCCTGCAGCGCGGGCGGGGTGAAGGCCGGGCGCATGAAGCCGGTGCCCCCCTTGGCATCGCGCTTTGCCGGGATTGCATCAAGGTACAGCTCAACCGCGGCGACGGGGCCGTCAAGGTCGAACGCCTTCAGCGTCAACGGGTGGAGCATCCCGAACGCGGCGAGCACCGTCTTCGGCCCCAGCCGCAGCGTGGCGGATTGGCCGGGGTGCCATGCCTCCCCCGCCCAGATCGCGTCGGCGCCATAGACCTGCAGGTTTTCCACCGGCGCGCCAGCATCTGCCAGCAACGCCAGCGCCTCTGCCTTGGCATCGAACGCGTCAAAGCCCTGCGCCTTGCCGCCCTGCCAGCCACGTGCGCGCTTGTTGCCGGCCAGGACCACGCCCAGCGTCGCGCGTTCTGCGTCGGGCAGGTAGCGGCGGCCAATCTCGAACAGCCGAACGCTGCTGGCCCCGCGCTTCAAATTGCGTTCGGCGGCGGACAGCAGGCCGGGCAGTAGCGAGGGCCGCATGATCTTCAGATCCTCGCTGATCGGGTTGGCGACGCGCCATTCAACATTGCCGGGCGAGCGGAACGGGGCCGCCTGCGCATCCGACAGGAAGCTCCAGGTGATCGCCTCATTCAGGCCGCGCGCAGCCGCTGCCCGGCGGACGCGGCGTTCGCGCTTTTGCTCGGCCGTCGCGGTGGGGGTGGCGACCCCGGGAATGCGCGGCAAGGGGGTGGTCGGCACCTTGTCGATGCCCTCGATGCGGATCACTTCCTCGACCAGATCGGCGCTGCCATCCACATCGCGCCGCCAGCTGGGCGGGATGACGTGCCAATCAGCGCTCACCGCAAAGCCAAGCGATTCCAGGATGGCGCGCTGCCAGTCAGGCGCAATCGCCAGCCCGCCCAGCGTTTCGGCGCGGGCGGGATCATAGCTGATCGTGCGGGTGCCGAGCGGGGGCGTGCCTGCGCGGGTGACCTCGCTGGCGGTGCCGCCGCAATGTTCCAGCACCAGCCATGTCGCGATGGCCAGGCCCTCATCCAGAAAAGCGGGGTCGACGCCGCGTTCGAACCGGGTGCGCGCATCGCTGGTCAGCAGCAGTTTCTGGCCGGTGCGGGCGATGCTTTCGGGGTCGAAATAGGCGCATTCGATCAGCACATCGGTCGTGGTTTCGGAAACGCCGGTTTCCTCGCCGCCCATGATGCCACCTATGTCGTGCACCTTCTCGTCATCGGCGATGACGGTCATCGTCTCATCACGCGCATAGGTTTTGCCGTTCAGCGCGACCACGCTTTCGCCGCTGCGTGCCTTGCGCGCCACCAACCCGCCGACCAGCTTTGCCTGATCATAGACGTGCAGCGGGCGACCCAGATCGAACATCACGAAATTGGTGATGTCCACCAGCACAGAGATTGGCTTCTGGCCGATCGCCTTCAGCTTCGCCTGCATCCAGGCAGGCGAGGGTCCGTTGGTTACCCCCGTCACAGATTGCCCGTAAAAGGCCGGACAGCCGTCCGGATCGTTGGTGGCCAGTCGGGGGGCGGAGATATTTGTGGACAGCGAGCCGGGCTTCTGAGGGGCGTTCATGCGGTACACATCCGCCAGGGGACGCAACACGCCCATGCCGCCCGCCGCCAGGTCACGCGCGATGCCGCGCTCGCCCATGCAATCCTGTTTGTTGGGGGTCACGGATACGTCGATCACCGGATCGGTTAGCCCGGCATAATCGGGATAGGCGATGCCGATCGGCGCATCGGCCGGCAGCTCGATGATGCCGTCATGGTCGTCGCCCAGTTCCAGTTCCCGCGTCGAACACATCATGCCGTTCGAAACGACGCCGCGAATCTCGGCGACCTTCAGCACCATGCCGTTCGATGGCACAGTGGCACCGGGGCTGCCGAACACGCCGACCAGCCCGGCGCGCGCATTGGGCGCGCCGCACACGACCTGCAATGGTACGCCGTCGCCTGCATCGACGGAGAGCACCTGCAGTTTGTCGGCCTGCGGGTGGCGTTCTGCGCTGATCACGCGGGCGATTTTGAACGCAGCCAGCTTTGCGCCGGGATTCTCCACGCCCTCAACCTCCAGCCCGATCCGGGTCAGCGCCAGGACGATCTCGTCCAGGCTGGCGGTGGTGTCGAGGTGCTCCTTGAGCCAACTGAACGTGAATTTCATGCGCCGACTCCTTCCGACAGCGTGGGCACGTCGAGGCACGAGAATCCGTAATGCTTCATCCAGCGCAGATCGCCGTCGAAGAACGGGCGCAGATCGTCCATGCCGTATTTCAGCATCGCCAGCCGATCGATCCCGCAGCCAAAGGCAAAGCCCTGCCATTCGTCCGGGTCCAGCCCGCAGGCCGCGATCACCTTGGGATGCACCATGCCGCTGCCCAGCACTTCCATCCAGCCATCACTGCCACCAATCAAGCGTTTGCCGTTCTGGATCGTGAAGCCGACATCAACCTCGGCAGAGGGTTCGGTGAAGGGAAAATAGCTCGGGCGCAGGCGCAGCACGACATCGTCACGCTCAAAAAATGCCTTCAAGAATGTCTCCAGAGTCCATTTCAAATGGCCCAGCGTGATGCCCTTGTCGATCACGAGTCCCTCGACCTGATGGAACATCGGCGTGTGCGTGGCATCACTGTCCGAACGATAGGTGCGGCCCGGCGCGATGATGCGGATGGGCGGCGCTTGCGTCATCATCGTGCGGATTTGGACTGGGCTGGTGTGGGTTCTGAGGACCATCGGCCGCTCATGCTCCCCCGCTAGGTAGAACGTATCATGCATCGCGCGCGCCGGGTGCGTTTCCGGAATGTTGAGCGCGGTGAAATTGTGCCAGTCGTCCTCAATCTCCGGCCCCGTCGCGACGGCAAAGCCCAGATCGGCGAAAATCTCCGCCAGTTCGTCCATCACTTGGCTGACCGGGTGAATGCTGCCGACCAATGCGGGTTCGGCTGGCAGGGTCATGTCGATCGTCTCGCGCGCGAGCCGCGCATCAAGCTCTGCGCGTTCCAGTGCTGCTTTTCGCGTGGCGATGGCGGCGGTCACCGCTTCCCGCAGCGCCTGAATCGGCGGCGCGGCCACCAGCCGCTCGTCAGCGGACATGCTGCCCAGCGTCTTGAGCAGCGTGGTGATCTGGCCCTGTTTGCCGAGCGCGGCGACGCGCAGGCTTTCCAGCCCAATCTGGCTGTCCGCCGCTTCGATCGACCCAAGCAGTTCGTGTTGCATCTGGTTGAGATCGGTCATGCAGCCATTCCGTTGCTGGTGAGATCAATCGCCCATGTAACGAGCGCGCCGTCTTCAGGATCGTCACGGGTGCCGGTTCGAACAAAGCCGTTCTTCTCAAGCACCCGCTGGGAGCCCGGATTATCGACGCTTGTCTCTGCGGCCAAGCCGATATGCCGATCGACGCGCAGCCGGGGCAGCAATTCGCCAATCGCGCGGGTCATCACTCCGCGCCCTTCATGGGCGGGTGCCATGCCATAGCCGATCTCATAACGCCCATCCGGGGCCGCTTTGGTAAGGCTGATCATCCCCACGACCTGATCATCGTCCGCCACCATCCAGGCAACCGGGCGATCGGAGGTTGCGGCAATCCCCTGGGCAATCTGCCGCAACATCGACGTCACTTCAGCAGGCGCGATGCCGCCTTCACAAAGCCGGAGCGTGTGGCCACGGGCAGGCTCGTCGCCGAGCAGCCAGCCAAAGTCACCATCTGTCATCGGGTGGAGGGTGATCATAAACCGTCATTTCCAAAGAAATGGGCGCGGGTGTCATTCCACCCGCGCCCCCGTTTCGCGTTCTGCACTGGCGTGCTGCTCACAGGTCGCTCAGGCGGCCTGGGGCAGGGCCGCCTTTGCTTGCGCAATGATGCCGCTAAACGCGGCGCCTTCATGCATCGCGATATCGGCAAGGACCTTCCGGTCGAGTTCGACACCGGCGAGCTTCAGCCCGTGCATGAAATTGCCATAGGTCATGCCTTCGGCGCGAACCGCGGCGTTGATGCGCTGGATCCACAGGGCACGGAAGCTGCGCTTCTTTACCTTGCGATCGCGGTACGCATATTGCCCGGCCTTTTCAACGGCCTGGCGGGCGATGCGGATCGTGTTCTTGCGACGGCCATAATAGCCCTTCGCCTGTTCCAGAATCCGCTTATGTTTTGCGCGGGTGGTTACACCCCGTTTGACGCGTGCCATTTCCTATATCTCCTGGCTCAACCGAGACCGTAAGGCGCCCAGGCCTTCACGGTTGCGGTGTCGGCCTTTGACAGGACCTTGGTGCCGCGATTTTGGCGAATATATTTGCCATTGTGGCTGATCAGCCGGTGGCGCTTGCCGGCAACGCCGTGCTT
>JBBQDD010000008.1:0-24160 GCA_038319335.1 Sphingomonadales bacterium | reverse complement strand
GGTACATCGCCCCCAGCTGATCCTCGACCTTGCTGCGCTGGAACAGCGGCACCGGATCGGAATAATGCTTCACCCGCCGCGCATGGCTGGGCATCAGCAGCTTCATGAATTCCTTGGCCTGGCGATAGCCTTCGTCGCCCTCGACGATCACCTCGTCGATGTCCTTGTTGTAGATATCGCGAATCGCGCGCTTGATCAGGTCGCTGTCGCCATAGACGAGCGCGGGGGCCGCCGATTTCAGCGTGTTTTCACGAATGCCGTCCCACAGCCGCGCCAGATAGTCGAAATCGCGCTTAATCTCGACCTTGGTGCGCTGCAGCCCGGCGGTGCGGACGATGCAGCCCATCGACGGCGGCAGCTTCATGTCCGCCATGATGGATTTCAGCCGCTTGCGATCACCTGCGTTTGAAATCTTGCGGCTGATGCCGCCGCCATGCGACGTGTTGGGCATCAACACGCAATAGCGCCCGGCAAGCGACAAATAGGTGGTCAGCGCCGCACCCTTGTTGCCGCGTTCTTCCTTCACAACCTGCACCAGCAACACCTGGCGGCGGCGGATAACGTCCTGAATCTTGTAGCGACGGCGCAGGTTCATGCGGCGCTGGCGCAGTGCCTCCACCGCATCATCGGAACCGCCACGGCTGCGCGGGCGCGGCGGCGAATCAGCATCGCCGCTTTCGCCGTCATCGTCATGCCCGTCATCGTCGTCATCATGGCCGCGCGCGTGATGATCGGCGTCGTCATGATCGCCGTTTTCGTCGTCCGCTTCGTCATCCTCGGCATCGGCCTGGGCGCGCAGCGCGGCTTCCTCGGCGGCGTGCTCGGCCTCCTCGCGCAGCAAGGCGTCGCGATCTTCCTTGGGGATCTGGTAATAATCGGGGTGGATTTCGCTAAAGGCCAGGAAGCCGTGGCGATTGCCGCCATAATCGATGAAAGCCGCCTGAAGCGACGGTTCAACCCTGGTTACCTTGGCGAGATAGATATTGCCTTTGAGCTGCTTTCGCTCGGCGGATTCAAAATCAAATTCCTCGATTCGAGTTCCCTTGACGACGGCAACCCGGGTTTCTTCCCGGTGCCGCGCGTCGATCAGCATACGCATGGTCATTTTTATGTCTCCGTGCACGCGGGGCGGGGCCATTCAGGCCGGGCCGCATGCGATTAAGTGGCGTCGACGAAGGGGCGGCAAGGCCGCCTGCTCCAGTCGATCGAGTTGCGATAGAAATTGCCTCTGCGCGCAGTGCACGCCGGGACCCTTGGTCCGCGGCACCCCACGCGCCCACGTAGCCGCCGGTGTTGACCGGGCGGTTTGCGGGGCAAGGGAAATGCATCATGCGAGCGTCAACCTGAAGAACCGCGCACGGGCCGGACGGCATCGCGCGGACGATTACCCGGCCGTGCACAGAATGCGCACAATCACGAGTGCATACGGCCTAGCATTCCCTTTCAGTAACGGCAACCGGCAGTGATTTGCCGCCGACCGGCAAAAAAATGCCGAACGGCAAGTTAACCGCATCGTTTCACCGCGATTTGAGATGCGACCCCCTAGGCCGGGGCATCAGTTTTCCCCAGCGGGAGCACTCCCTATATGCCTTTTTACTGGACCGGCGGGCCATCCGCACGGCATTGTCGCCCTGTGTCTTTCCTCCTTGCCCTGCTCGCCTTCTGGCTGGGCGGCGCGCCCGCCTGGGCTGCGACCGTTGAGCGGATCGATGTGCGCCCCGACCGGATCGTGATCCGGTTTGACGGGGCCGTGGCGCAAGCGTCGAGCTTCATCCTGGATCAGCCGCAGCGGATTGCGATCGACATCGACGGCGCAACGCCGGGCGGGCGCGTCGACAGCGGCGACATGGTTGATGGGGTGCGCCAGGCCGCGCGGGGCGGCGATGGCGCGCGGATCGTGTTCGATCTGGCCGGGCCCGCCATCGTCACCGAAGGCACATTCGGCCGCAACGGCCATGAATTGACGCTGATGCTGCGCACCGTTGACGATGCCCGGTTCGCGCGCGCCGCCGCCGAAGGGCGCATGCGTTTCCTGCCGCCGTTCAACTATGGCTCCGGGGTCACGCCGGCGGTGTACCGGGTATCGAGCGCGGTGCCGCTTGCAAGCCGAAAACTGTCGCTGCCCCGCGTCTATGGCGATGACGATACACGGCCCCTGGTGGTGATTGATGCCGGGCATGGCGGGGTCGATCCCGGTGCGATTTCGCCCGACAGCGGCCTGCGCGAAAAGGACGTGACGCTGAAGATCGCGCGCGCCATTCGCGATGATCTGATCGCGTCGGGCCGGGTGCGCGTGGCGTTGACGCGGGAAGATGACAAATATCTGATCCTGCAGGAACGATACGGCATTGCGCGCAAGCTGAAGGCCGATCTGTTCATTTCCATCCACTGCGACAGCGTGGGCGGGGGGCTGGCGAGCGGTGCAACGGTCTATACCCTCTCCGAAGTCGCATCGGACAAGGAATCCGCCCGGCTGGCCGCGCGCGAGAACAAGGCGGATATCATCCAGGGGGTAAACCTTGCGTCGACGTCCGCTGACATATCGACGATCCTGATCGACCTGACGCAGCGCGAGACGATGAACGCATCCGCCAATTTCGCCCGCGTGCTGGGGCGTGAAGCCAAGCCGCTGATGCCGATCAAGGCCAATTTCCACCGCATGGCCTCGCTGGTGGTGCTGAAGGCGCCTGACATGCCGTCGATCCTGTTCGAAACGGGTTATATCTCGAACCCCGTCGATGCCGCCTTCATCGATTCGCGTGAAGGGCGCGCGGCGATCGCCGAAAGCGTGCGTCGCGCGGTCGACATCCATTTCGCCCGGCGAATGGCGGCGCGGTAGACAGCGCCGCATCCCGGGCTTGCGCCGGGGTAACGGGAAATGTGGACAATGGTGTTTCCACATGACGCGCGCCTTCGTTCGGATCAGCGCGCGGAGGCTGGCAAGCGCACACAAACTTGGCTAGGGCCTGCGGCGTAATGGCTGATCCGCGCACCCCTGTGAATTCAACGGTGAATTTCCGCATCCGGCGCGATGTGAGCGGCCTGCAGGGCTATATCGAGCGTGCTTGGGATCGGTGGTGGGTAAAACTGCTCGCGATTCTCGCCGGGCTGGTGATGCTTGGCTATGCGGCGTTGTGGCTGCTCTTTGCGCGCGATCTGCCCTCTGTCGATGGGCTGCGCGCCTATGAACCTCCACTGCCCACCAATGTGCGCGCGATCGATGGTGCCCCCATCCACAGCTATGCGCGCGAACGCCGGGTGGAATTGTCGTTCGATGAATATCCCAAGATGCTGGTCAACGCCTTCCTGGCGGCGGAGGATCGCACCTTTTTCAGCCATAACGGTGTCGATTATCCCGGCACGCTGGGCGCTGTGCTGGATTATGTGACGAAATTCGGATCGGGCAAGCGCGCACGGGGCGGCTCCACGATCACCCAGCAGGTCGCCAAGAACCTGCTGATCGGCAACAGCTATTCGCCTTCCCGCAAAATCCGTGAAGCGATCCTGGCCTATCGAATCGAGGACTCGCTGACCAAGGAGCAAATCCTGGAGCTGTATCTGAACCAGATTCCGCTGGGCCGGAATGCCTTTGGCGTCGAAGCGGCCAGCCATGCCTATTTTGACAAGGAACTGAACGAACTCAGCCTTGGCCAGCTGGCCTATCTGGCGATCCTGCCCAAGGGGCCGGCCAATTACGATCCGTTCCGCAACACCGCGCGCGCGCTGGAACGGCGCAATTATGTGCTGCGGGAAATGCTGCGGAACGACTTTATCGATCAGGCACAGTTTGATGCGGCCAGGAACGAACCGATCGGCGCCGTCGCGCGGCAGACCCCCAAGTTTGAGCGGGTAGGCGGATATTTCATCGAAGAGGTGCGCCGCCAGCTGATCGACAAATTCGGGGAGACCGACAAGGCCGGGCCCTTCAGCGTCTATTCGGGCGGGCTGTGGGTGCGGACGTCATATGATTTGAAACTGCAGGAATATGCGCAGGCAGCGCTGCGGGACGGCCTGTTGCGCTATGATCGTGGACGCGGGTGGAACGGGCCGCTCGGTCATGTGGATATCGCGGCTGATACCGCCAGCGACGCCACAGCCGGCGATACGCCGGTTCAGGCGGGCGGGCAGGGCTGGGTGCAGGCGCTGGTCAACACCAATATCGCGCTGGATTATGCCAATTGGCGTGCCGCGATCGTCATCGCGCGGGATGCCAATGCCGCGTCGATCGGCTTTGCCGACGGATCGACCGGCAGCCTGCCGAAATGGGGTGCGCAAATGGCAGTGCGGAACAAGGGCGGCAATGCCTTTGCCGCGCTGGCCCCGGGCGACATCATTGCCGTGGCGCCGGAAGCTGGGGGGTATGCGCTGCGCTCCATCCCGCGCGTGTCCGGCGGGATTGTCGTGGAGCAGCCGCAGACGGGTCGGGTTCTCGCCATGCAGGGCGGGTTCGATTCGCGGCTGGGATCGTTCAACCGCGCCACCCAGGCGATGCGTCAGCCCGGATCGACCATCAAGCCGCTGGTCTATTCCGCCGCACTTGAAAACGGGATGACTCCCAGCTCAATCATTATCGACGGGCCGTTCTGCGTCTATCAGGGCGCGCGGCTGGGGCAAAAATGCTTTTCGAACTTTGGCGGCAGTCGCGGTTCCGGCCCGCACACGATGCGCTGGGGCATTGAGCAATCCCGCAACCTGATGACGGTGAAGGCCGCATCCCAAACGGGCATGGAGCGCGTGGTCGACGTGATCGACCGGATGGGCGTGGGCAAATATCCGCCGTTCCTGTCGATTGCGCTGGGCGCGGGTGAGACGACCGTGCAGCGCATGGTCAACGCCTTTTCGATCATCGCCAACCAGGGTCGCGGCCATCCATCGACACTGATCGATTTTGTCCAGAACCGGCATGGCAAGGTGATCTGGCCGGATAACTGGCGCGCCTGTGATCGCTGCAACGCGCCCGACTGGAACGGCAAGCCAATGCCCCGACCCGTCATCCGCGCGCGCCAGGTGATCGATCCGATCACCGCGTTCCAGATGGTGCACATCACCGAAGGCGTCATCCAGCGCGGCACCGCCACGGTACTGCGCGATCTCAACCGCCCGATCATGGGCAAGACGGGTACGTCCACCGGGCCCACCAATGTGTGGTTCATCGGCGGCACGCCGCAGCTGATCGCCGGGCTGTATATCGGTTATGACAAGCCGGCGAGCTTGGGCGGATATGCACAGGGAGGCACGCTGGCCGCGCCGATCTTCAAGCAGTTTGCGCAAAAAGCCTATGAGGGCATGCCCGTGCTGCCGTTCCGGGCGCCCCCCGGCGTGCGGCTGGTGCGGGTTGATCGGGCATCGGGCAAGCAGGTTTACGGGGCGTGGCCGGGCGACGATGCCCAGGCTTCGGTGATCTGGGAGGCCTTCAAACCGGAAAGCGAACCGCGCCGAACGGTGGCGCGTTCCGCTGATGCCGCCCCCAACCGCGATGCCAAGGCCACACGCCGCGCCGATACCCAGAACGACAGCGATTTCTTGCAAAGGCAGGGCGGAATCTACTAGCGCGCTTCCTATGTTGCATCCGCGCGCCGTCCAGCGCGCCGTTGATCCTGGTTTGTTGGAGTGTTCCCCATGCGCGCTGAAGCGCAAGCCCATGTCGACAGTATCAACGAGGCGCTGGCGCTGCTCCGCCGCTTCCTCGACTGGGATCGTGCGCTCCGCCGCCTGGATGAGCTCAACGCCCGCGTTGAAGATCAGGCGCTGTGGAACGACCCCAAGGCCGCGCAGGAGGTGATGCGCGAACGCCGCCGCCTTGACGAGGCGATCACGGCCACGCGTGCCATCGAAACCGAGCTCGCCGATACCGTCGAGCTTATGGATATGGCCGAGGCCGAGGGCGATACCGCGATGGTGGACGATGGCGTCGCCGGGCTTGCAGCGCTTGCGGAACGCGCGAATGAGGACAAGATCAAGGCGCTGCTGGCCGGCGAGGCCGATGGCAACGACACTTATATTGAGGTGAATGCAGGCGCAGGCGGCACCGAAAGCCAGGATTGGGCAGGCATGCTCAGCCGCATGTACACGCGCTGGGCGGAACGCCGCGGCATGAAGGTGGAACTGATCGATCAGCATTCAGGCGAACAGGCGGGCATCAAATCGGCCACGTTGCTGCTGAAGGGCGAGAACGCTTATGGCTATGCCAAGACCGAAAGTGGCGTGCACCGGCTGGTGCGGATCAGCCCCTATGACAGCGCGGCGCGGCGGCACACCAGCTTTGCCAGCGTGTGGGTGTATCCGGTCATCGACGACAATATCGAGGTTGATTACAACGAAAGCGACCTGCGGATCGACACTTACCGTGCGTCGGGCGCGGGCGGGCAGCACATCAACACCACCGATTCGGCCGTGCGCATCACGCATATCCCCACCGGCATCGTGGTGCAGTGCCAGAACCAGCGCAGCCAGCACAAGAACAAGGCCGAAGCATATAACCAGCTGCGCGCACGGCTGTATGAGCGCGAACTGGCGATTCGGGAGGCTGCCGCCAATGCCGAGAATGACAGCAAGACCGATATCGGCTGGGGCCACCAGATCCGTTCCTATGTGCTGCAACCCTATCAGATGGTGAAGGATCTGCGGACCGGGGTGGTATCGACCGCACCGGGCGATGTGCTAGACGGGGCACTCGATCCATTCATGGCCGCGGCCCTGTCGCAGCGCGTGACGGGCGAGACGGTTGAGGTGGAGGATGTCGACTAGAATGCGCCGCCTCTCGATCCTTGCCGGGGCGATGCTGATTGCCGCTTGCGATGTTGGTGCGGGTACGCCGTCTCCAGCGAAGGACGGGGCCGGGCCATTTCCGGCGGCTGACCGCCCCGTGGCCCGTATCGTGTCCTCGCGCTGGTCAACCGAGGAAGCGCGCGACCGCCTGAACGAGGCGGATGAAGTGATGGACCGGGCCGGCATCAAGCCCGGCATGACCGTGGCCGATATCGGCGCCGGGGAGGGGTATTACACCATCCGCCTGGCAGAACGCGTCGGCAAGGAAGGGCGCGTGCTGGCCGAGGATATCGTGCCCGAAGTCCGCGATTCGCTCGCCGAACGCGTAGTGCGCGAGCGCTTGCAGAGCGTCAGCGTGCGGCTGGGCGACCCAGCCGATCCCCGGCTGCCCGAAAACAGTTTTGACCGGGTGCTGATGGTGCACATGTACCATGAGATTGAGCAGCCCTATGAATTCCTGTGGCGGATGCGGACCGCGCTGAAACCCGACGGGCTGGTGATCGTGGTGGATGCCAACCGCCCGACGCAAAACCATGGCACCCCGCCCGCCCTGCTGAAGTGCGAATTCGCCGCCGTCGGCTATGTTCAGGTCGCGACCAGCGACATGCCGTCCGCCGGGGGCTATGTGGCGGCATTCCGGGCACAGGGCGCCCGGCCCGATCCAAGGGCGATCAAAGCCTGCAAGGACGGCTGATCGTGCGCGCCTATCTGGATCTGATGCAGCATATCCTGGACACCGGCGTTAGGACGGCGGACCGGACCGGCGTTGGCACCCTATCGGTATTTGGGCACCAGATGCGGTTCGATCTGGCGCAGGGCTTTCCGGCACTAACGACCAAAAAGCTGCATCTGCGATCGATCATCGTCGAGCTGTTATGGTTCCTGCGCGGTGACACCAATGTGCGCTGGCTGCAGGAACGCAAGGTTGCCATCTGGGACGAATGGGCGCGCGACGACGGCGATCTTGGTCCCATTTATGGCAAGCAGTGGCGCGACTGGGCGGCGAGCGATGGCCGCCAAATTGACCAGATCGCCGAGCTGATCACCCAGATCAAAACCAATCCCACATCGCGCCGCCAGATTGTCAGCGCGTGGAACCCGGGTGACTTGCACGCGATGGCGCTCGCCCCGTGCCATTGCCTGTTCCAGACCCATGTTGCCAATGGCAAGCTGAGCCTGCAACTCTACCAGCGGTCTGCCGATGTGTTTTTGGGGGTGCCGTTCAACATGGCCAGCTATGCGCTGCTCACGCATATGCTGGCGCAGCAATGCGACCTGGCAGTGGGTGAGTTCATCTGGACGGGTGGCGATTGCCATTTGTACCTCAACCATCTGGAGCAAGCCCGGTTGCAGCTGACGCGCACGCCAGGGCCGCCGCCCAGGCTTGAAATTCTGCGCAAGCCGGACGCGATTAATGGGTATGAATATGAGGATTTCCGGCTGGTCGATTATGTCGCCCAGCCGCATATTGCGGCACCGGTGGCGGTGTGATTTCGATTCATGTCGCGCGGGCCCAGAACGGGGTCATCGGCGTTGCCGGTAAGCTGCCGTGGCATCTTCCTGCCGACCTGCAACGATTCAAGGCTCAGACGATGGGGCGCGCGATGATCATGGGGCGCAAAACGTTCGAAAGCCTGCCCGGCGTGCTGCCGGGGCGAAGGCACATCGTCCTGACCGCCGACCGCACATGGCAGGCGCCTGGTGCCGAGCCAGCGCATGATCCGTCTGGCGCGCTGGCCCTGGCGGGGGACGATGCGGCCATCATCGGCGGCGGCGCGGTGTTTGCGCTGTTCGAGCCGATCGCCGACCGGCTCGAGCTGACGACCGTTTGGCGCGACTATGCGGGCGACACCTTCTACATGATTGATCAGGCTGACGGCTGGACCGAAACCGCGCGAGAGGATCATCTGGCCGAGGGGGACCGTCCCGCCTTCTCGTTCCACACGCTTGTGCGCCCTAGCGTCGCCATCGCTGGCCCCCTATAGCCGCAGCTATGGAGCGTCTCGACGGGGGTGCGCCAGTGCCCCAGCGCTATCGCGGCGGCATTGTGGCGCTTGGCAATTTCGATGGATTCCACTTGGGCCATCAGGCGGTCGTTGGCCGCGCGGTGGCGCTGGCGCGCGCGCGCGGGGTGCCTGCGCTGGTCGCGACGTTCGATCCGCATCCGGTGCGCTTTTTCAAGCCCGATACCGCGCCGTTTCGGCTGACGACGCTGGATCAACGCCAGCGGCTGTTCGGTGCGGCGGGGGCCGATGCGATGGTCGTGCTGCGCTTTGATGACGCGCTGGCCCGGCTGACAGCGGCAGCCTTTGTAGATGAATGCCTGGTTGCCAATCTGGGCGTGGCGGGGGTGGTGACGGGGCAGGACTTTACCTTTGGCGCAAAGCGCGGCGGCAATGTGGACGTGCTGGCGACGCTGGGCGCGGCCAACGGCTTCAGCTGCGATACGGTGGGGCCAGTGACGGGCGGGGGCGAAGTCGTGTCGTCCAGCCGGATACGCGATCTGCTCCAGGCGGCTGATCCGGTGGGTGCAGCGCGGCTGTTGACGCGGCCCTTTGCGATTGCGGGCCGGGTGCAGCACGGCGACAAGGTTGGTCGCACGATCGGCTATCCCACCGCGAATATCGATATGGGCAGCTATCTGCGCCCCGCCTACGGCATTTACGCGGTGCGCGCGCGACTAGCCGATGGGCGGGTGGTGGACGGGGCGGCGAACATCGGGGTGCGGCCCACCTTTGATCCGCCAAAGGAATTGCTGGAAGTGTTCCTGTTCGATTTCGCCGAGGATTTATATGATCAACCGATCGAGGTTGAGCTGATCGCCTATCTGCGCCCCGAAGCGAAGTTCGACGGGCTGGAGGCGTTGGTGACGCAGATGGACGCTGACTGTGCCGCGGCGCGGGTGATTTTAGCGTGGGGTTAAGGGCGTTCACGCGAAAGGCGCGAAGGAAAGAAGTTTGCGAAGGCCCTGCATCATCTTGTGGTGATCACCGCCGGTTTGGGATGGCTTGGCCGGACCGAGCCTGGCGGCAGCACACCAAAACTACGTGCCCTTATTTCCTTCGCGACCTTCGCGCGCAAAGCGCCACCCCTTCATACATCCGCGCGCGCCCAATCTTCTGCTTTGTATCGCGCCCTACGCTGGGCTATTGCCCGCCGACTTATGACTGACAGCACAGCCCCCGATTATAAAGACACCGTCTTCCTGCCGAAGACCGATTTCCCCATGAAGGCCGGCCTTCCCGCCAAGGAGCCGACGATCCTGGCGCGCTGGCAACAGATGGGGTTGTACGAAAAGCTGCGCGCCGCGCGGGCGGGGCGGGAAAAGTTCATCCTGCATGATGGCCCGCCCTACGCAAATGGCGACATGCATATCGGCCATGCGCTGAACCACATCCTGAAGGACACTGTCTGCCGCACGCAGAATTTGCTCGGCAAGGATGCGCCGTATGTGCCCGGCTGGGACTGCCACGGCCTGCCGATCGAGTGGAAGGTCGAGGAGCAATATCGCGCGAAAAAGCTGAACAAGGATGAGGTGCCGGCAGCGGAATTCCGCGCCGAGTGCCGCGCCTATGCGCAGAAATGGGTCGACACGCAGCGCGAACAGCTGAAGCGGCTGGGCATCAACGGCGACTGGGACCACCCCTATCTGACGATGGATTTCCAGGCGGAGGCGACGATCGTCACCGAACTGATGAAGTTCGCGGAGTCTGGGCAGTTATATCGCGGGGCCAAGCCGGTGATGTGGTCGCCGGTGGAAAAAACCGCGCTGGCCGAGGCCGAGGTTGAGTATGAGGACATCGTCTCGACGCAAATCGACGTGGCGTTCGAGATTGTGGACGCGCCGAACGCGCCGGAGCTGGTCGGTGCCTATGCTGTGATCTGGACGACGACGCCTTGGACGATTCCGGTGAACCAGGCTTTGGCTTGTGGGCCGGAGATTGAGTACACGTTACTCGTTGCGGAGGATCGCAAATACCTTGTCGCTGCGAAGCTGGTCCCGGCTTTGATGGCACGAGCCGAAAACGACGCTCGTCAAAATCGCGATCCAGATTTGGGCCGAATTGAATGGAAGCATTGGCTTCTTAATGGTGTGCCAGTGATCATCAGCGGCTCGCAACTTTCAGGTGCCACCGCGCTTCACCCCATGGCAAAACTCTTCAAGCCCCTCCCCTTCAGGGGAGGGGTTGGGGGTGGGGGCTCTCCTCAATCTCCGGCGTTGGACCAGGCGAACAGTCCCCACCCCAACCCCTCCCCTGAAGGGGAGGGGCTTAACGCACCTCACTTCGATCCCAACTCCCCGCTCGCCGAATTCTTCCTGCGGCCACGCCCGTTCCTGCCGGGCGATTTCGTCACCACCGAACAGGGTACCGGTCTCGTCCACATGGCCCCCGATCACGGTGAGGACGACTTCATCCTGTGCAAGGCGCACGGCATCGAACCCGTGTTCGCGGTCGATGCGAGAGGCATGTACCGCGAGGACTGGGCGTGGCTTGGCGGACAGGGCTCGGTCATCAACAAGAAGTTCGTCGGTGCCGATGGCCCGATCTGTTCAGACCTGCGCGCGAGCGACGGGTTGCTCGCGGCGAGTGATGATTTCAAGCACAGCTACCCGCATTCGTGGCGGTCCAAGGCCAAGGTGATCTTTCGCTGCACGCCGCAATGGTTTGTGCCGATGGACAAGGATTTGGGGGGCGTCGGCGACACCCTGCGCAACCGCGCCCTCACCGCCATCGAGGCCACGCGCTGGCTGCCGGCCAAGGGGCAGAACCGCATCACCGCGATGGTGGCCGGGCGGCCTGATTGGGTGCTCAGCCGCCAGCGCGCATGGGGCGTGCCGATCACGTTGTTTGTTGATCGCAAGACCGGGCAGTATCTGTGCGATCCGGCGGTCAACGCGCGGATCATTGCGGCGATTGCGGGCGCGGGGGTCGATGCCTGGACGGATGAGGCCGTGCCCGCGCTGCTCGGCCCCGATTATGATGTCGCCGACTATGAGCGCGTGACCGACATTCTGGATGTGTGGTTCGACAGTGGCTGCACCCACGCGTTCGTGCTGGAAAGCGGGCGCTGGCCCGATCTGATGCGGCCTGAGGGCTATGTGGGTCCGCGCGCCGATCTGTATCTGGAAGGATCGGACCAGCATCGCGGCTGGTTCCAATCGAGCTTGCTGGAAAGCTGCGGCACGCGCGGCCATGCCCCGTACAAAGCGGTGCTGACCCACGGCTTCACGATGGATTCGAAGGGCATGAAAATGTCCAAATCGCTCGGCAACACCATCAACCCGCTCGATCTGATGAAGGAATCGGGTGCTGATATTTTGCGGCTATGGGCGCTTTCAGTCGATTTCACCGAGGATCACCGGATCGGCAAGGAAATCCTGAACGGGGTGTCCGACCAGTATCGCAAGCTGCGCAACACGTTCCGCTATCTGCTGGGCGCGCTGGACGGGTTTGACGCGGGCGAGCGGCTGCCGGTGGGCGAGATGCCCGAACTGGAACGCTATGTGCTGTTCCTGCTGGCGGACCTGGATGCCAAGCTGAAAACCGCGATCGGCGATTTCGATTTCAACAGCTATGTCCGGCTGCTGAGCGATTTCGCGAATGAAGATCTGTCGGCTTTCTACTTCGATATCCGCAAGGATTGCCTGTATTGCGACGCGCCGGCATCGCCCAAGCGCCGCGCGGTGCGCACGGTGATGGATACGCTGTTCCACGCGATGGTGCGGTACGCTGCGCCGGTGCTGGTGTTTACGGCGGAAGAGGTGTGGCAAACGCGCTTCCCCGATGATGACGGATCGGTACATTTGCTGGAGTGGCCGGAATTACCCCTCACCCGTCACCCCGGCGAAAGCCGGGGTCCCGCTTCTACCGGCTCGCGCGAAAGCAGCGGGACCCCGGATCAAGTCCGGGGTGACGACCATTTTGATAAATGGGCCAAGCTCCGTGCGCTGCGCCAGCAAGTCAATGAAGCGATCGAGCCGCTGCGCCGCGACAAGATCGTCCGCTCCAGCCTGGAGGCCGAGGTGACGGTCCCCAGCCTGCCGCTTCCTGCCGAGGCGCTGGCCGAGATATTCATCGTGGCGAAAGTGACCAAGGGCGATAGCGTTGCCGTGGTGCGCACCGATTTTGCCAAATGTGGCCGCTGCTGGCGGCTGCTGCCCGATGTGGTAGAAGACGGTGCGCTATGTGATCGGTGCAGCGAGGTGGTGGCGTGAAACAGATACCGGTTATAGGGCTGGCCGTCGCGGCGATCGTGTTCCTGGCCGATCAGGTGTTGAAGTTCATCGTTACCGATGTGCTGGGGCTTGATGTACTGGCCGGACGGACGATCGAGCTGCTGCCGATTTTTCGGGTGCGCTTTGTCGCCAATGAAGGCGTGTCGCTGGGGTTGCTGAACGCGGGCAGCGACGGCGCGCGCTGGGCGCTTGTCGCGCTGACGGGGGTGATCGCCATCGGCGTGCTGGTGTGGATGTGGCGTGAACGCAACCGGCAGGACCAGCTGGCCCTGGGGCTAGTGCTGGGCGGCGCGGCGGGGAACATCATCGATCGCGCGCGGTTGGGCTATGTGGTGGATTTTGCGGATTTGCACTTTGGCGAATGGAGCCCGTTTTTGGTCTTCAATCTGGCCGATGCGGCGATTACGATAGGGGTATTAGTGTTGCTGGTGCGCGCGATCCTGGTGCGCGATAAACCGGCAACGTCTGTTTCAGTGGAGAATGGCAATGCGTAAATTCAATGGGCTAGCGATCGGCCTGGGCTTGACCGTTTTCCTCAGCGCGTGCGGCGGCGGCTCTGGTCTTAACCGCGCCCGTCCGGATGAGTTCGCGGTTGCGCGCCAGGCACCGTTGGTGGTGCCGCCCGATTATTCGCTCACCCCGCCGCGCCCCGGTGCCGCCCGCCCGCAGGATACCGGCCCCAGCGCGCTGGCACTCGACGCGCTGTTCGGTGGCCCCGCCGCCCGCAGCGCATCCGAATATTCAGTGCTGCGCCAGGCGGGTAATGATGTTGCCAGCCCCGGCATCCGGTCCGATGTGGGCGATCCCGAAACCACCGTCGTCGACAAGGGCACCACCACGCGCGACATCGTTGCCGCGCCAGAGGGTGACGGGCAGGCGGCATCGACCTCGACGCCGAAGTAAGGCTTTCGACGCGCGCGGGAGGGTTCAGGCCCTCGCCCAAAAGCGCTGACCCGTTATTGAGAGTGTAGCGAAGCAATCCAGCCGTTCCGCGAACACGCCGCTGGATTGCTTCGCTGCGCTCGCAATGACGGAACGTGGCGATATGGCGTTCGCACCCGGCCAGACGGCGCCGTCCCCCCAACTATCCCGCCCGGAACCTTGCCAGCCCGGCGGCCAGGTCTGCGATCAGATCAGCCGGGTCTTCCAGCCCGATGCTCAGCCGCACCAGCGGGCCGTTGAAGTCGGGCGTGGTGGCGGTGCGGTAGCGCTGGGGGTCGACGGGCAGCGCCAGGCTTTCAAAGCCGCCCCAGCTATAGCCGATGCCGAACAGCTCCAGCCCGTCGATCATCGCGGCGCGTGCCTGATCCGTGCCGCCGTTCAGCTCGAACGCGAACAGGCCGGACGATCCCTTGAAGTCGCGCAGGAAATGCGTGTGGCCGGGGCAATCTGGCAAAGCGGGGTGGAATACCCGCGCCACCTCTGGCTGCGCCTTCAGCCAGTGGGCGATCTCCAGCGCGGCGCTTTGGTGATGCTTCAGCCGCAGCGCCATCGTCCGCAACCCGCGCGAGGCGAGCCAGCTGTCGTCAGGGCTGGCAATCTGGCCAAGCGCAAACGCGGTATCGCGCAGCGCGGCGAACCGCCCGGGCCCTGCGGTAACCGCGCCCAGCATCGTATCCGAATGGCCGGCGACATATTTGGTGCACGCCAGGATCGACAGGTCGATGCCCATCGCGATTGCCGGCAAGAACAACGGGGTGGCCCAGGTATTGTCCAGCAAGGTCACCACGCCGCGCGCCCTGGCAGCGGCGATGATCGCGGGCAGATCGGGCACTTCGAAGGTCAGGCTGCCGGGCGCTTCGATCAGGATCGCGCGGGTATTGTCACCGATCAGATCGGCGATGCCTGTGCCCACCATCGGATCATAAAAGCGCGTGGTGATGCCCAGCCTTTTGAGCAGCCCGGTCGCCATCGACCGGCTGGGATCATAAGCGGTGTCGACCATCAGCAGTTCGTCACCCGGCGACAGCACGCTCAGCAGCGCCCCGGCAATCGCAGCCACGCCCGAACAATAGAGAAAAGTCCCTTCCGCGCCGGGTTCAAGCTCGGTTAGCGCGTCGGCGAGGGACCACTGGGTGGGCGTGCCCTTGCGGCCATAGAACAGCCGGTGATGCGTATCGCGACCTGCGGCACGCAGATCGGCCACGCTGTCATACAGGATCGTCGATGCCCGCCACACCGGCGTGCTGACGATGCCCGCAGTCCATTCAGGGCGGCGCCCGGCGGTGACGACGCGGGTCGCGTTGCCGCGCTGCGCCGGATCAGCCGGGCCCCCCCCCTTTTTGATCATGCAGCGCCCATTGCCTTTGGGGTCGAAAGATCAGCACCCCATTCGGACCAGCTGCCGTCATAAAGTGCCGCTTCATTGCCCAGCAGATGCGCGCCGAACACCAGCACGGACGCAGTGATGCCCGATCCGCACGTGCCAACCAGCGGGCGTGACAGATCAATCCCGGCATCGGCATAGACTGCCTTCAGCGCATCACCCTGTTTCCAGGTGCCGTCGGTGTTGAACAACAGGCCGTAAGGGATGTTCTTCGAACCCGGGATGTGGCCAGGCATCGTCGATGGGCGCGGATCAGGCTCCTGCCCGGTGAAGCGACCGGCAGAGCGGGCGTCCATCACCTGTTCGGCCCCACTGTCGACATTGGCCTTCATCTGCGCCAGCGTGCGCAGGCCCTTGTCATCCGCCCAGACGGTGAAGTGGCGGTGGCGGAGCTGTTCCTTGCCGCTGGCGGTGTCGCGCCTATCGGCCTGCCATTTGGCAAAACCGCCGTCGAGGATCGCGACGTCGTGCGCGCCGAACGTGCGCAGCATCCACCACGCGCGCGCCGCGGTATGCAGCGGCGAATCATCGTACAGCACGATGCGGCTGCCGTCGCCCAGCCCGAGCGATTGCATGCGGCTGGCGAATTTTTCGGGTGAGGGCAGCATCGTCGGCAACGGGCTGGTCGTATCGGCGATCTCGCCCAAGTCCATGAACACCGCGCCGGGGATGTGTGCTGCTTCATATTCGGCAATGGCATCCCGGCCATGATCAGCCAGGAAATAGGTTGCGTCGACTATACGCAGATCGCTTGCCTGCAATTCGCCCGCCAGCCATTCGGTGGTTACCAACGCGTCCATCATCGTCTCCTGGAGTCTTTGTTGGCGTTCCCTAGCGCTGGTCTGGCGTGCCGTCGAGACGCTCAAGAAAACTTGCCGCCGATGCGCGCAGTTCGGCGCGGGTGGCCTCCGTCATCTTGGCCCAGTTGCGATAGGGCATCGCAAGCCGCTGGTTCGCGCCCAGTTTTTCGGCGTTGCGGGCCAGGAAATCCCAATACAGCGCGTTGAAGGGGCAGGCATCCGGGCCGGTGCGCTGCTTGACGTCGAAGCGGCAATGCCCGCAATAATCGGACATGCGGTTGATGTACGCGCCCGACGCCGCATAGGGTTTTGACGCGAGTAGCCCGCCATCGGCGAACTGGCTCATCCCCAATGTGTTGGGCAATTCCACCCATTCATAGGCATCGGCATACACCGCCAGATACCATTCATGCACCGCGACCGGGTCTGCACCGATCAGCAGGGCGAAATTGCCAGTGATCATCAGCCGTTGGATGTGGTGCGCATAGGCAAGATCCAGCGTTTGGCCGATCGCCTGTGACAGGCAGTGCATGTCGGTTTTGCCGGTCCAGTAGAAATCGGGCAGCGCGCGCTGGGCATTCAGGAAATTGCGCGCGCCGTAATCGGGCCCCTGATGCCAATAAATGCCCCGCACATATTCGCGCCAGCCGATGATCTGGCGAATGAACCCTTCGGCAGCGTTGATGGGCACATCGCCATCGTTGAAGCGCGCCTCCACCGCGTGCGCCAGTTCCAGCGGATCCAGCAGGCCGCTGTTGATGCAGGGCGACAGCAGCGAATGCCATAGGAAGGGCTGCCCCGTGAGCATCGCGTCCTGATAGTCGCCGAAACCGGGTAGCGCGTGCTTCAAGAAATGGGCCTGCTGCTTCAGCGCATCGGCGCGGGTAACCGCAAGATCGAACCCGTCGAGCGACCCCGGATGATCGCCAAACCGCGCCGCGACCAGCGCAAGCACGTCCCGCGTGATGGCGTCAGGCGCAAAGGATAGCGGGCGCGGCATGGCCGGATCGCGCGGCGCTGGCTTGCGGTTTTCAGCGTCGAAATTCCACTCGCCGCCGACGGGCTTGTCTCCGTCCATCAACAGCCCCGTTTTGCGGCGCATGTCGCGGTAGAAATATTCCATGCGCAGCTGCTTGCGCCCGCTGGCCCAGCTGGCAAATTCGTCCAGCGTGGCGATGAACCGTGTGTCGGCGCGCACTTCCACCGGCAAGCCGAACAGCGTTTCCCAGCTGTCGATCATCGCGGCGACGCGCCACTCGCCCGCTGCCGTCACCACGATCCGCTCGGGCGCATGGCGGGCAATGGCGCGGGCGACTTCGCCGGTGAAGCTGCCGCTATTGTCCGCATCGTCGAGCGCGACATAATCCACCTGCCACCCGGCGGCGCTGAGCGCGGCGGCGTGGTGTCGCATCGCTGACAGGATATAGGCGATCTTGCGCTGGTGGTGCGGCACATAAGCGGCTTCTTCAGCCACTTCGACCATCAACAACCGGCACGTGGCGGGATCAGCATCGCGCAGGCTGGCGAGCGACATCGACAATTGGTCGCCCAGAATGGGAATCAGCGTGGTCATCATTTCCTTTCGCGGCCCCTCGCGATAAACGCCAGTCCATGACACCGAAATTTCTTGGCCAGGCCAGCGCGCTTCCCGAATCGCCGGATGCGGCAACGCTTGATTACGTGCCCAATCCGCGCCCCGGCAGCCCCTATATGGTGCGATTCGTCTCGCCCGAATTCACGTCGCTGTGCCCCGTCACCGCGCAGCCTGATTTCGCGCATCTGGTGATCGATTATGTGCCGGGCGCGACGATCGTCGAATCAAAATCGCTGAAGCTGTTCTTGGGCGCATTACGCAATCACCAGGCGTTTCATGAGGATTGCACGGTGGGCATCGGCCAGCGGCTGGCGGATGAAATGCAGCCCGTGTGGCTGCGCATCGGCGGCTATTGGTATCCGCGCGGCGGCATTCCCATCGATGTATTCTGGCAAACCGCGGCCCCACCCGAAGGGGTGTGGATTCCGGCCCAGGATGTGCCAGGATATCGCGGACGCGGGTGACGGGCGAAGCGTTGCCGGCCAGGTGTTGCGCCGCAGCATTATTGCAACCATATTTGCCATTATCCGTTGGTCTAAAACGAAGGGCGACTCCATGCCCGACGTTAGGCTCGTGAAAGGGCGCGCAGATGGTGCAGGCTTTCGACCGGCAGTCCGGGACCGATCTACAGGCGATCAAGCATCTGGTGCTGATCGGTAATTTCCTGCCGCGCCAATGTGGCCTTGCGACCTACACCACCGATACCTTCAAGGCGCTGACGCACGAATTCCCTGATCTGCAGGTGGATGTGTATGCGATGGACGATCACCCCGGCCGGTATCAATATCCGCCGGAAGTGACGGGCAGCATTCCGCAGCAGGACATGTCTGCCTATCTGGCGGCTGCCCGGGCGATTGAGGCGTGTGGTGCGCAGGCGGTTTGGCTGCAGCATGAATATGGCATTTTCGGCGGCGCGGCAGGCGATTTCATCCTGAACCTGCTCGACCGGATTTCGCTTCCGGTCATCGTCACGCTCCACACCATCCTGGAAAAGCCAAGCCCCGATGAACGCCGGGTGATGGAAGGGCTGCTGCGGCGCAGCGCCCGTGTGATCGTGATGGCAGAGCGCGGGCGGGAGATTTTGCACCGGGTGCACGGCTTTGGCGGCAAGGCGGTCGTCATGATTCCGCACGGCGTGCCCGATCGCCCCTTTGCCGATCCGAACAGCTTCAAGCCCCGGTTTGGCTGGGAAGGCCGAAAGACCGTGCTGACCTTTGGCCTGCTCGCCCCGAACAAGGGCATCGAGACGATGATTGAGGCGATGCCCGCAATCGTCGCGGCTCAGCCCGATGCGCTGTATGTTGTGCTGGGGGCAACGCACCCCAATCTGGTCGCGCATGAAGGGGAGGCGTATCGTGACCGGCTGAAGGCACAGGCGGCGGCGCGGGGCGTGCTTGATCACGTCGAATTCGTCGATGCGTTTGTGGAGCATGATCAGCTGATCGATTATCTCCAGGCCGCCGATGTTTACGCCACGCCCTACATCAACCCGGCGCAGATCACGTCTGGCACGCTTTCCTACGCCATCGGGGTGGGCAAGGCGGTGGTATCGACGCCCTATGTTCATGCGACGGAGATCCTGGCGGACGGGCACGGCGTACTGGTCGATTTCGGCGACAGCGCCGCCTTTGCGCGCGAAATTGGCGCGTTGTTGGGCAATGACGGCAACCGTGGGCGATTGTCGGCGCGGGCTTACGCGCGTGGGCGCACCATGATCTGGTCAAAGCTGGCGCAGGTCGCGATGGTCGAAATGACGGCCATGGTGGCCGCGCAGCCGCTTCGGCTGGCGCATCCGGGTGCCGCGATGACCGCGCTCGCGCCGGATTTCGCTGCCGTTGAGCGGATGAGCGATTCAACCGGCATGTTGCAGCACTCAATCTATTCCATTCCGGATCGTCGCCACGGCTATTGCATTGATGACAACGCCCGCGCGCTGATGCTGGTTGGCCGGATGGCGGGGCTGGATGAGGCGACGCGCGACAAATGGACCACCATTTACGCATCGTTCCTGCAATATGCCTGGAACCCTGAGGCGCAGCGTTTCCGCAATTTCATGAATTTCGATCGCACCTGGTGCGAGGATTTCGGTTCAGAAGATTCCAACGGCCGCGCCCTATGGGCGCTTGGTGCCACCGCGCGCACGGCCACCGCGCGCAAGCACCGCGACTGGGCGGTCCAGATGTTCGACATGACGGCATCGATTGCGCTCGACCTGGGCAGCCCGCGCGCGCAGGCATTTGCGATGCTGGGTGCCGCCGAAATGCTCGGCTGCCATCCCGGGCACGGACTGGCGCAGACCATTATCGAGCGGTTCAGTGCAGATCACCTGGCTCTGCTGGCCGATGCGCGGCGGCCAGAATGGGAATGGTTCGAAATCGTGCTGGCCTATGACAATGCCCGCATGCCGGAGGCGATGATCCGCGCCGGGATGGTGCTTGGCCGCAGCGACCTGATCGAAACGGGGGTAAAGACGCTCGACTGGATCATGGCGCGCCAGACATCGCCCGAGGGCCGGTTTCGCGCGGTGGGCACCGAAAGCTTTGGCCGCCCCTATGCCGCCCCGTTGCCGTTCGACCAGCAACCGCTGGAGGCGCAGGCGACGGTAGAGGCATGTGCCATCGCCTATCACGCAACGCAGGATCGCCGGTGGATTGACGAGGCGAACCGCTCCTATCGATGGTTCCTGGGGCTGAACGACATGGATTTGCCGCTGGCCACGGTGCAGGATGGCGGCTGCTTTGATGGCCTGACGCCCACCGGCATCAACCGAAATCAGGGTGCAGAATCCATTTTGGCACTGCAATTGGCGTCCTGCACCATTTCATCGCTTTCAAAACTGGCCGAAACCGTGGCAGGACCGACGCACGCCGCAGCGTAGCCCATAAGGCGGCGACCATCGGCGGCGAGATTATCGGGGGCGTGCCGACCAGTGCTGGAAGTGTTCAACCATCGTCTGCGGCTCCATGCCGATCCTTCGCGGGTCGTGGTCCGTCCGTTCCATCTGGCCTGGCAGGCGACCGGCAATGCGCCCAGTCGCACCGAACGGCTGGTGCGCGAAGTGCTGGCGATGAGCCGCGAGCAGACCCGCGCCGAGCTGGAGGTCGTTCTGAAGGATTTCGAGGCCCGGCACTGGCAAACGCGCCGCGTGTTCATGACCCGGTATGAGGAGATCGAGGATCGGCTGGGCATCGACGGTGGCGAGATCAGCGATGAAAAGCGCCAGCTGATCGGTGCCTATTTCTGCCATGAATATAGCTATGCCGCTGCGGCACTGATGAACCCCAGCGCCGTGCCGCATTTCGACCAGTCCGGCATGCCCGCGGGATCGCAGCGTATCCTGATGTCGATGCGCGCGGTGGGGGAGGGGCATATCTCGTCCATCGCCTTTCGCGAGGGTATCATCACGGACAGGAACGAACTGAAACTCGCCCCCGAACCGCCGTTCGCGACGGCCACCGACACCAGTGATGGTGATGAGCTGGCCATGCCCGAAGGCCCGGTGACGGTGCATCGCCACCGCGATTCCACCCTGTCGGGCACGGTGATCTTCCCGATCACCCAGGCGCAGTCAAAGGGGCTGGAGGATCTGCGGCTGGTGCAGTTCACCCATGACGATGGCAGCCTGGAATGGCTGGGCACATACACTGCCTATAACGGATCGATGATCCAGTCGGAACTGATGCGCACCCGTGATTTCCGCGCGTTCGACCTGGTGCCGATGAGCGGCAGCGCGGCGCGCAACAAGGGCATGGCGCTGTTCCCCCGCAAGATTGACGGCCAGTATATGATGATCGGCCGGCAGGACGGCGAAAACCTGTTCCTGCTGAAATCCGATACGCTGACGCATTGGGACGAGGGCGAACGGCTGTTGGAGCCGCATTATCCGTGGGAGCTGGTACAGATCGGCAATTGCGGCCCGCCCATCGAGCTGGAAGAGGGGTGGCTGTTGCTAACCCACGGCGTGGGGGCGATGCGCAAATATTCGATCGGCGCCGTGCTGCTCGACAAAGCTGATCCATCGAAAGTGATTGGCCGCACGCGCGAGCCGATTCTGGCCGCCGCTGATCAGGACCGCGAAGGCTATGTCCCCAATGTCGTCTATAGCTGCGGCGCGATCCGCCACGGCGATACGCTGTTCCTGCCCTACGGCGTTGCCGATAGTTCGGTCGCTTTTGCCTTCATCCCCATCAAGGCGCTGCTGAGCCATATGTGATTGCCGCCCGGGTTTCGCAGATCGGGCCAAGCTGTTACGAAAACGCTGGGCCACGCGGTGTGGCGGGGAGAGTTATGCCATGAACCGATCCATTGTCGCGCTTGCCGCCCTGATGCTGTCGGCCGCTACGCCCGCCTTTGCGCGCGATGCCGCTGTCGAAGCGCCAATCACCCAGTTTCTGGAAGCGTTCAACAAGGGCGACATGTCCGGTGCCGCTGCCACTCACGCCGATGACGCGCATATTACCGATGAGGTTGCGCCGTTCTTTTGGGGCGGACACGACGTGGTGAACCGCTGGGCCGCCGATTACGCCAAGGACGCAGCGGCACAGGGCATCACTGATCCCAAGGTCGTGCTGGGTGCCGTGACGCGTGAAATCGTGGCGGGCGACCGCGCCTATGTGATTGCACCATCGACTTACACCTTCAAGCTGAAGGGCGTGCCGATGCGCGAGGTAGCGCAGATGACCTTTGCCTTGCGCAAGCTGCCAGCGGGCTGGAAGATCATCGCATGGACCTGGACGGGGCCGGACGCGACGCCGGTGAAATGACGGCTGCCAGCAACGACGTTACAAAGCCGGTCTATGTCTCGATCACCGGCCTTCGGCTGAAAACGCCCTTTCACGCGGCATGGTTCTGGTGGCACGCCATCCGATCGATGATGCAGGCGCAGGGCGCGCCGGGCAATCTACGCGCGGAGGCGCGGTCGATTGCCGGGGTGCAGCATACGCTGACGGTGTGGATTGATCGCGCGGCCATGCGCCGGTTCCTCATCACCGGGGCGCATGCCCGGGCGATGCGGGTCTTTCCGCGCATCGCCACCGGCGCCACCTTTGGCTTTGAAACTGATAGCGTGCCCGATTGGGCCGATGTCCACCGGCAGTGGTGCGAACGCGGCGTCGATTATGCCGTGCCCCCTGCCAGCAAGCGCTGAGCCTGCGTAAATCGACCAAATAATTTCGTTCATGAAACATATAGGCGACTTCGGCTGTTATGGGCTCATCTTACAGGAGAGTATCATGACAAAATTTACCCGTATCGCCGCCGCCATCGCCACTTCATGCCTGGCGCTGGCGACCCCCGTGCTCGCCCAGACCGCGCAGCAGGACCAGCGTTTCCAGGCAGCGCAACAGCGTTTCCAGAACGAAATGCAGATTTTCCGCACGGAATTCGATCGCTATCAGGCGTCGCGCAACAACCGGTCGAGCTATAACGATCCCCGCAACAATGATCCGCGTTTTAACGACCCACGTTACAACGATCCCCGCTACGCTGACCGCGACGAAAATGGCTATGATCCGGCTCGCTATTACCGCACCGGTCCGAACTATCAGGAGCGCGTGCTGGCGGCGGACGACCGGGTGTATCGCGGCAATGATGGCCAATATTACTGCAAGCGCAACGACGGCACGACCGGGCTGATCGTCGGCGCGATCGGTGGCGGCATTCTGGGCAATGTGATCGATGGCGGGCGTTCGCGCGCGGTGGGCACGTTGCTGGGCGGCGCGCTTGGCGCGGTGGCCGGCAAGGCAATCGACCAAAACAATACGCAGGTTCGCTGCCGGTAATCTGTCGCTGAACTGACGTAACGACCTCATCCGTCATGCTGAACTTGTTTCAGCATCCACCGCGTACCACTGGCTGTAAAAGCTGTGGCGCGGTGGACCCTGAAACAAGTTCAGGGTGACGGCTTTGAAGTGGCGGGGGTTCCCGCCTACCGCCCCTTGAACAGCCCCCCCAGCACGCCGCGCACGATGCCGCCGATCAGGCCGCCGCTGCTCGATCCGCGCTTGCTGCCCGTGCCGAACACCTGCTTTGCGACTTCATTCGCCACCGTCCGCGTGATGGTGGTCGTCGCCGTTCGCGTGGCGGAGGTAGCGATTTTTGCCCAAGGGCTGTTCGCTGCTGCCTTGGCCGCTTCGCGCTCCTGCCGGGCTGTTTCCTTTTCGGCGGCGATGCGCGCGCGTTCGGCATCCTTGGCGGTGCGGGCATCGACTTTGGCTTGCGCGGCGGCGGCCTTTTCCGCCTCGGTTGCGGCCTTGGCTTCGGCGGCGGCGGCGGATGCTTCGGCGGCCTTGGTGGACAGCAGTTCCTCAGCCGATTCAGCATCGATCAGCGTGTCATATTTCTCGCCAATTGCGTCAGTGGCGATCATCACGCCGCGCTCCTTGGCGTCCAGCGGGCCGACGCGCGATGCTGGCGGCTTGATCAGCGTGCGCTCC
>JBBQDD010000007.1:0-26942 GCA_038319335.1 Sphingomonadales bacterium | reverse complement strand
GTACAAGAAGGGGTGGCCCGCGTTAGCACTACGGGAAATCCTCCCCGGCAGGGGGTGGGGGTCCGCGGGTTGGGGGGTGGTGGGGGCGCGCCGAAAATGCGCCGCCCGGAGGTGTATACCGCGCGCAAACTCAGGCGCGATATGAGCTTGCCAGAGGTGCTGATGTTGCGCGATGTGGATGCTGCTGTCGCTGCCATCGTGGCGTTTGCGGCGGCCCCCCTCCACCATCCGCCCAAGGGGGCGAATGGTTCCCCTCCCCTTGCAGGGGAGGAATGATGACCGACTTCCTGCTTGAACTGCGCTCGGAAGAAATTCCTGCCCGGATGCAAGACAACGCCCGCGCCGCGCTCGAAGTGCTCTTCATCAACGCGATGGAAGCTGTTGGGATCGACCCGAGGATAGAAACCTATGCCACCCCGCGCCGCCTCGCTTTGATTGCAAAGGGATTGCCGTTGGAAACGGCGGCGGTTTCCGAGGAGATCAAGGGCCCCAAGGTCGCCGCACCGCCGCAGGCGCTGGAGGGTTTCCTGCGCAAAACGGGCCTTGCCCGAGATCAGCTGGTCGAGCGTGACGGCGTGTTGTTCGCGGTGATCGACAAACCCGGCCGCGCGACCGCCGATGTGCTGGCCGAAGCCATCCCGCGCATCATCCGCGCTTTCCCCTGGCCCAAATCGATGCGCTGGGGCCCCGCCTCGCTGTCCACCGAGAGTTTGCGGTGGGTGAGGCCGCTCCAGTCCATCATCGCGCTGATGGACGGCCTTCCGGTGAATTTTGAGGTATCCGGGGTGGTGAGCGGGCGCGAGACGGTGGGCCACCGCTTTCATTCGAGCGGCATCGTCAGCATCGACAGTGCGGCGACTTACGTTGATCAGCTGCGTGCCGCGCACGTCATCGTCGATCAGGATGAGCGCGCGAATATCATCGCGGTCGGTGCCAAAATGGCGGCGCGCAAGGCGGGGCTGACGCTGATCGAGGATGCCGGGCTGCTGGCGGAAAATGCCGGGCTGACGGAATGGCCGGTGCCGCTGCTGGGGCGCTTTGACGAGGCGTTTCTGCGGGTGCCGCCAGAGGTGATCCAGCTGACGGCGCGGGTGAACCAGAAATATTTCGTGTGCGCCGATGCCGACGGGAAACTGGCGAACGCGTTCATCTGCACCGCCAATATTGATGCGGCAGATGGCGGCGCGAAGATTGTCGACGGCAACCGCAAGGTGCTGGCGGCGCGGCTGAGCGATGCGACATTCTTCTACGAAACCGACTTGAAGGTGCCGCTGGACGAACAGGCGAAGAAGCTCGACCGGATCGTGTTCCATGAGAAACTGGGGACGGTCGCGGACAAGGTGGCGCGGGTGGCGAAACTGGCCCGGTGGCTGGTGGAAGAAGGGATCGTCACTTCCCCCCTCCCGCTTGCGGGAGGGGCCGGGGGTGGGCCCTTGGCACCGGACGCTGCGCTTGCGGCACGGCCCACCCCTAACCCCTCCCGCAAGCGGGAGGGGGATGAAGAACTCGCCACCCTCGCCGAACGCGCGGCGCTGCTGTGCAAGGCCGATCTCGTCACCGGCATGGTCGGCGAATTCCCCGAACTGCAAGGGCTGATGGGCGGCTATTACGCCACCGCGCAAGGCGAAGACCCCCGCGTCGCCGCCGCGATCCGCGATCACTACAAGCCGGTCGGGCAGGGCGATGACGTGCCCACCGATCCGGTAACGGTGGCGGTGAGTTTGGCGGATAAGCTGGATACCGTGTTTGCATTTTTTCTTGTGGACATTTTACCAAGCGGTTCTCGGGATCCATTTGCAATTCGGCGGGCCGCATTGGCCACACTGGCAACTATCACTTTGCTGAATATTTCTTTGTCGATGAGTTTGGTGTTCAACGTTTGGTGGGTTGCTGCGTTTCGAGTTCTTCGTAGCCGGACGGTTGCCGACACTGTGTCTCTCAAAGCTGCAATCAGTAATATTGAGCTGCTTAAAAAAAGTGCGATGGAGGCTTTCAAGGACGAAGACGCAGCAGCTATTTTGCAGAAGGATGTTTTGATTCAACGACACGCAGCTGTTCAAGCAATGATGCCTGCGATAATCGACTTGAATGATGGGGAGTCGATGGTTCCCGCAAAGATACTGAACTTCTTCGCCGACCGCCTCAAAGTCCAGCAGCGCGAAGCGGGCGTTCGCCACGACCTGATCGATGCGGTGTTTGCGCTAGGCGGGGAGGATGATCTCGTCCGGCTGCTCGCGCGCGTGCATGCTTTGCAGGCGTTTATCGGTACGGCGGATGGGGCGAATCTGCTCGCCGGGTATAAGCGCGCGGCGAATATTTTGAAGAAGGAGGGGGCGACCCCGGCCCAAAGCGTCACCCCAGCGAAAGCTGGGGCGACGATTGGGGTGGAACCCGCCGAGGCCGCGCTGATTGCCGCGCTGGATGTCGCCGCGCCCGCCGCCACCGCTGCCGTGGCCGCTGAGGATTTTGCAGCCGCGATGGCGGCACTCGCCAGCCTGCGCGCGCCGATCGATGCGTTTTTTGAAGGCGTGATCGTGAACGATGCCGATCCCGCCAAGCGCGCCGCGCGGCTGGCGTTGCTGGCGCGGGTGCGCGATGCGGTGCACGGCGTTGCTGATTTTTCGAAGATCGAGGGTTGAGATGACCAAGTACGTCTATCGGTTTGGCGGCGGTGTTTCGGATGGTGCGGGGTTGAGCAAGGAATTGCTTGGCGGCAAGGGCGCGAACCTGGATGGCATGGCGTCCATCGGCCTGCCGGTGCCGCCGGGCTTCACGATCAGCACGGCGATGTGCACCCGCTATCTGGACGAGGGCGAGGCATTTCCGGACAGCCTGCGCGCCGAAGTGGCGACCGGGCTGGCCCATATCGAGGGCGTGACGGGCAAGGCGTTTGGCGATGCGGCCAACCCGCTGCTCGTCTCCGTGCGTTCCGGCGCGCGCGTTTCCATGCCCGGCATGATGGATACCGTGCTGAACCTGGGGCTGAACGATGCCACGGTGGAGGGGCTGGCGCGGGTGAGCGAAGACCCGCGCTTTGCGTGGGACAGCTATCGCCGCTTCATCCAGATGTATTCCGATGTCGTGCTGGAACTGGATCACGACGCGTTTGAAGAAGCGCTGGAGGTTGCCAAGGAAGACCAGGGCTATTTCCTGGATACCGAGATGACTGCCGATGACTGGCGCGGGCTGGTGGCCGAGTACAAGACCATCGTCGCGCGGTTATGGGGCAAGCCGTTCCCGCAGGATGTGCACGATCAGTTGTGGGGCGCAATCGGCGCGGTGTTCGGTTCATGGCAGTCTGATCGTGCCAAGGTGTACCGCCGGCTGAACGGCATCCCCGGCGACTGGGGAACGGCCGTCAACGTCCAGGCGATGGTGTTTGGCAATATGGGCGAAACATCCGCCACCGGCGTTGCTTTCACGCGCGATCCCGCCAAGGGCGACCGTGCCTATTACGGCGAGTTCCTGATCAATGCGCAGGGCGAAGACGTTGTCGCGGGCATCCGCACCCCGCAATATCTGACGCTGGCAGCGCGTGAGGCAGCGGGCGCGAAGCCGCTGAGCATGGAAGAGGCGATGCCGGAGACCTATGCCGAGCTGGCCAAGGTGTTCGACCTGCTGGAAGTGCATTACCGCGACATGCAGGACATCGAGTTCACGGTGGAGCGCGGCAAATTATGGATGCTGCAAACCCGCAGCGGCAAGCGCACTGCCTCTGCCGCGCTGAAGATCGCCGTCGACATGGCGAACGAAGGGCTGATTACGCAGGAAGAGGCTGTGGCGCGGGTTGACCCTGCGGCGCTTGACCAGTTGCTGCACCCGACGCTTGACCCAAAGGCGGTGCGCGATGTGCTGACGCGCGGGCTGCCCGCCAGCCCCGGGGCGGCCTGCGGCGCGGCGGTGTTCGACAGCGAAACCGCGCAGAACCGCGCCGAACTGGGCGAATCGGTGATCCTGGTGCGCACTGAAACATCGCCGGAGGATATCCACGGCATGCACGCGGCCAAAGGCATTTTGACGGCGCGGGGCGGGATGACGAGCCATGCGGCGGTGGTGGCGCGCGGCATGGGGCGCCCGTGCGTATCGGGTGCAGGCACCGTTTCCATCGACGCCAAGGCGCGGATGATGCGCGTCGCCGGTCGCGAAGTGCGCGAGGGCGAGATCATCACCATCGACGGCACATCGGGCGAAGTGATGCTGGGCGAAGTGCCGACCGTACAGCCCGTGCTGGCGGGCGATTTCGGCGTGCTGATGGGCTGGGCAGATAATGTGCGCCGCATGAAGGTGCGCGCCAATGCCGAAACCCCACTCGATTGCCGCACCGCGCGCGATTTTGGCGCGGAAGGCGTGGGGCTGTGCCGCACCGAGCATATGTTCTTCGATGCCAAGCGGATCACCTCCGTCCGCCAGATGATTTTGGCGGATAGCGAGGCGGGCAGGCGTGCGGCACTGGAAAAACTGCTGCCCGAACAGCGCGCTGATTTCACCCAGATATTCGAAGTGATGGCGGGCCTGCCGGTGACGATCCGGCTGCTCGATCCGCCGCTGCACGAATTTTTGCCGCATGAAGAAAGCGAATTCGCCGATGTGGCGGCAGCGACCGGCATCGGCGTGGAGGCACTGCGGCGGCGCGCGGCAGAATTGCATGAATTCAACCCGATGCTGGGCCACCGGGGTTGCCGGCTGGGGGTGACCTATCCCGAAATCTACGAAATGCAGGCGCGCGCGATTTTTGAAGCGGCATGCGATGTGGCGGACAAGACGGGTGCGGCGCCGATCCCTGAAGTGATGATCCCGCTGGTCGCCACGCGCAAGGAACTGGAGCTGATGAAGGCCGTGGTCGATGCGCAGGCACAGGCGGTGTTTACGGAAAAAGGCCGCGTGCTGGATTATCTGGTCGGCACGATGATCGAACTGCCCCGCGCCGCCTTGCTGGCTGCGCAGATTGCGGAGGTCGGTGAGTTTTTCTCGTTCGGCACCAATGATCTGACGCAGACCGCCCTGGGCGTGAGCCGCGACGATGCCGGGCGCTTCCTGACCACCTATGTCGACAAGGGCATTTACGCGACTGATCCGTTCGTCAGCCTGGATGTCGAGGGCGTGGGCGAATTGATCCAGATTGCGGTGGAGCGTGGCCGCCGCACCCGGCCCGATATCAAGCTGGGGATTTGCGGCGAACATGGCGGCGATCCGGCCAGCATCACATTCTGCGAAACCGTGGGCCTCGATTACGTTTCCGCCTCGCCCTACCGCGTTCCCATTGCAAGACTGGCCGCGGCACAAGCAGCGTTGAAAAACCGTCGCTGATCGGCAAGCCTGTGCACGGCCCTTCATGGGCCGGGGGATGACCGGATGAGGATTTGGGCACGCGTGCTGATCTGCGGCGTTGCAGGCGTGCTGATCGGGGCCGGATCGGCGGTCTGGTCGGTCCGGGAAGGATCATTGGGCGCGCAGAGCGCAATTGGCCCCTGGGCCACGGGCCGCGATTTCGGCAGCGAGGCCGCGAGTGATTACACCCGCGCGGTGGTTGCCCTGCGGGGATGGCTGGCATTGCCCGCCAGCGAGGCGCGTTATTACACGGCGGCCACCGATGATTCCGGGCAGGCGCTGGTTGGCAATTGCACCTACCGGGTGACCGGCGGCGCGCTGCCCGCCAAATGGTGGAGCATCACGCTGTATGATCGCGCCGGGTATCTGGTGCCCAATCCGGCCAACATCTATTCGGTCGGCAGCGTCAGCCTGTCGCCTGCCGAAGCCGCACGCTGGACGTTGGTGATCGCGCCCGACCGCCAACCGGGGCGCTGGCTGCCCACCGGCACCGCCGAACCGTTCGAGCTGACAATGCGCGCCTATCTGCCAACTGACCGGGGCAAGGGGGATTTCTCCGCCGCGCTGCTGCCGCATATCAAGCGGGAGAAATGCGCGTGATCGGGCGCTGGCTGGGCCCAATCCTGCTTGGCTTGGTGTGCGGGCTGCTCGCCTGGCACGCGACGATTGCTGCAATGCCCCGCGCGCTGATGGCGCTCGCCGTGCGGCGTGTGGCGAGTGCGGGCGGCATTAACCGGATGACGCATGCGCCCATCGTCACCGCCCAATCGCGCGCCATCGTGCGGCCAAGCCCCGATCTGCTCTATTCCAGCTGCCCCTATGATGTGGGCGTGGGGCCGGTGCTGATCGATGTGCTGCCCATCGATGCGCCCTATTGGTCGCTATCGGTGTTCGATACGCTGACGAACACCGCCTTTGTCCGCAACAATGGCCAGACTGCGGGGCAACCGCTCCACGTCGCGCTGGTCCGCAAGGGGCAGGCGGTGCCGCGGGGCTATTACCCGGTGATGCCCGCCGGCACGCGCGGCGTGGCGCTGATCCGCGTGTTGATTGATCGCAACGCCGACATCGCGGCGATCGACCGCGCGCGGCGGCAATCGAGCTGCCACGTGGCGAATTGAGGTTGGCGGGTGCGACCCCCGGCGTGTCAGCCGGGATTGCCGCCCGTCGCGCTTGGCTGCTGCATCAGCTGTGATGGCCAGCCGATCCGGATGAGCAGCCCGTCCGGCCCGGCGATGCCCACCTCGTACATCCCCCATTCGCGGTGGCGCAGAATGCCACCCGGGCGGATGATGAGATCATCCACTCGCGCGGCAATGGCGTCCACTTCAGGCGTGCGGATGAAGACACCGAACGGATTGTGCTCAGCCGGAACACGCCACTCTCCCGATCCTGCTTGCGTAAGATGCACCTCACAGCCCCAGCCGGTCATGATCATATAAGCGCTATCGCTGCCCGTCCGGGCAAAGCCGAGGCGCTCCCAGAAGGGGATGGCCGCCAGCAGATCGTTGTGCGGCACAATGGCGAACGCGCCAGTCGTTACAGAAGTCGGCATTCGACTGCTCCTGATGTCGTGTGGCGAGTCCACGCTCCTGCAGCTTATCGCTGTGCGCGATCAACTGCGTCAACAACACGACGCGTATTGATAACGAGCCTTGGGCTTTTGCTTGGCCGCCCTAAGCCTCGATCAGCTCGTCCTCGCCTGATCCGATCAGGGCGGCTTGCAGGCGCCATTGACCGATCACAACGCCGACATCGCGGCGATTGGCCGCGTCGGCGGCAGTCTGTTGCTGGGGGGCGGGTTGGAACCTTCGTGAATGGCAATGATTGGTGGGGAGCGGAATGCCTGCCTTCGACCAGGCCGAACTGTATGATTGACGTGGCGTTGGTAAGGTAGTGCCCGCGAAGCGGTGCCGAAGGGGTAACTGAGTGAAACGGAATTTTACGATCGCGATCATCGCCTTGCTTTATTCGCAGCAGGTCGAGGCCGCCCGCCTACCTAGCCCTGAGGTGCGAGCCGCTTTTCGGAGCGCGGTCGAAGAATACCAGCTATTCGTTGTTCCTCGCTGCGCTGCACAGGACGTGGAAGCCTATGTCGCTGCTAGATCAGAGCGTGATCGTTCGTTTGTCCGATCTCTTCGACATACGGCATTATTCACCGACTATAAAAAGGCCGTTGCTCAGCGCGCCAAACAGGATGCGAACACGTTCTTTCATTGCTTCGGACCACCGCCACCCCCTCCGCCACCGCCACCGCCGGGTACGGCTCCATCGCAATCCAAGCCACAGAAATTGCCTGAGAATAGTTTAGCGGAGCACTTTGCGGCAGGCGATCGACAATTTGGCGTTATGGTGTGGCTCCGCGACACAGCGCTAGGCTCATCACGCAAATAGCGTTTGTTTTCGGGCCGGACATCTTAACAATGGGCGTCCGGATTAGGGCCGAAGGCGGACGGCCAACACCTTTCAACCGTGCCTAAGCCTCGATCAGCTCGTCCTCGCCTGATCCGATCAGGGCAGCTTGCAGGCGCCATTGCTGGGTGGCGATTTGGCCTGGGGGCAGGTTGAGCTGGATTTCGATAGCTTTTTCATCCTCCGCGCTCAGCCGTTCGATGTCGGTGATCTGGCGAACGCCCAGCGAGCCGAGCCCGGCGGCGAGCGTTTCATCGATGCCGCGAATGCGCGTCAGGCCGTGCAGCACCGCATCGATCTGGACCGGTTCATGGTCCTCCTCAACCCCGGTTTCAGCGTCGGGATCTGTCATCGGGATGGCGGCGTGTTCTGCCTCAACGGGGGCATGGTGTGCTGGCGCGAACACCGTCGTCCCCGCATGGTCTGGAGCCATATCGGCTGGCGCCGGTGCGTCGGCCACTGTCTCAATATGGGGCAGAATATCGGGGTGCGTGATTGCCGCTGCAGCGATTGGCGCGGCGGTTGCGGCCATCAGGGGCAGGGCGGGGGCTGGTTCTTCCGGGGGTGGCGCATCATGCACCGGCGGTTCCGGTTCGGCGGTTGGAGCATGTTCATGGGCTGCGGCCATGGGTTCCGGCGCGGCTTCGTGATGCTCGGCTGGCGGGGTTTCGGGCACTGGCGCGGGCACGGGCTCATGCAGAATTTCGGCCACCGGTTCGGCTGTCAGTGATAGGGGGGCTGCATCGATTACAGGCTCGCTGGGGGGCGGTGCAGCGCGTGCGGCCAGGGCGGCAGCATCCTCGCGCAGGCGCACAACTTCTTGCGACAACGCATTTTTCTGCGCCTCCAGCTCGGCGATGCGGCGGGTCTTTTCGATGTTCAGCCGATCGGTCTCGTCGCGGTACTGCGCGTAAAACCGCCGCTCGTCATGGAAGCGCCGCCGCCATTTCCCTTCAAAGGTCGACCCGAAATAGCCAAGCACCCAACCGGCGATGATCAGGCCGCCCCACAGGGCGTATTCAAGCGGAGACTGGGGCAGCATGGCTTTGCCTTTGGACAATGATTGTCGTTAACCATTGTGCCTTGCGACGGGGGCGCAATCAAGCGCCCAGCATGCGAACCCCGATCAGCCGCCAGCCGATCAGATTCCGCCCGAGAACGCATCCGAGATGGAGCATGCCGCTGGCCCCAGAATGACGACGAACAGCGTCGGCAGGATGAACAGGATCAACGGGATCGTCATGATCGCGGGGAGGCGCGCGGCCTTTTCCTCGGCACGCATCATGCGTTCGTTGCGGAATTCGGCGGAAAGCACGCGCAGCGCCGATGCCAGCGGGGTGCCGTATTTCTCCGTCTGGATCATCGTCGTCACGACGCCCTTCACCGCATCCAGCTTCACGCGCATCGCCAGGTTTTCAAACGCCTGTCGCCGTTCGGAAAGGAAGCCCAGTTCGATCGCGGTCAGGGTGAATTCGTCGCCCAGTTCAGGATAGGCGCGGCCAAGCTCACGCGCGACGCGCTGGAAGGCGGCATCCACGGTCAACCCGGCCTCTGCGCAGATCACCAGCAGGTCGAGCGCATCGGGCAGCCCCTTGCGGATCGCGTCGCAGCGCTTCGTAATCTTGTTGTTCAGGTAAAAATCGGGTGCCTTGTACGACAGGAAAAAGCTCATCGCGACCAGCCCATAGGCCTTGAGCGGGGACCAGTCCGAAAACGCGTCGGTGCCGTACACCAGGTACACCATCAGCCCGCCAATCACGACGGGCATCACCATCCGCGCGAAAATGACCGCGACGGCATATTCCTTTGATCGGATGCCGGCCTGCATCAGCTTGATCTGGGCGGTCTTTACCTGGCTGTCCTGCAACACCTTCAGCGATTGCAGGAAGTCGCGGATGCGGTCCGTCGTCAAGTTCTGTTTGACCAGCTTGGCGCGGCGCTTGGCGGTGGAGGCGGTGATGCCGGCCTTCAGCTGTTCGCGCCGATCGTTCAGCGCCTTGACGCGCTTCGTCATCGGGTCGCGCACCGTGGTGACGGCATAGATCGCGACCAGCACCATGAACGCGCACACGCCCGCCAGCAGCGTGGCGACGCTGATTACGTCGACCCCCAGGATCATCGGTCCGGCACTGGCACCTTGTAACTGCACGCGTTGCTATTCCCGTTGCTAGATTTCGAAATTGACCATCTTGCTCATGATGAACACACCGATGCCCATCCACAGCAAGCCGCCACCGCCAGCCACCATCAGCCGCTGGTCGATGAAAAAGCCCTGCATGTACGTGCCGTTGATCATCCAGATCATGCCGAACACGATGAAGGGCAGCGATCCGACGATATAGGCCGATGCCTTGGATTCAGACGACATTGCCTTGATCTTCAGCTTCATCTGGCCGCGCATGCGCAGCACGGTCGCCAGGTTGGCCAGCGTTTCGGCCAGATTGCCGCCGGTTTCGCGCTGGATGGCGATGGTGATGACAAAGAACTGAAATTCAGGCGTGCCGAGCCGATCAGCGGTTTCCTGCAGCGCCACGTCCATGGTGCGGCCGATTTTCATCTTGTCGGTGATTGATCGGAATTCCACGCCGACCGGCCCGTCAATCTCTGCGCCAACAACGCCCATCGTCTCGCCGATGGGCAGGCCGGATCGCAGGCCGCGCACCAGCAATTCGATCGCGTCGGGGAATTTGGCGGTGAACTTGGCAATCCGCCGCTTGATGAAAAAGCTGACGACCATGTGCGGAATGCCCGCGCCAATGATGATGCCCACCATCAGCGCGAGCAGGATCGGCAGGCCCTGCAACAACAGCAAACCGGCGATGATCGTGAAGATGATCAGCGATGCGCCGCCATATTGCCCCACGGTCCAGGTCTTGCCGGTTTTTGCGAGCCGCTTTTTCAGTTCTGCCGGGTTGGGCAGCAGGCGCATCGCGGCTGCATCCATCCGGCTGCCGCTGTGCTGGGTGATGCGGCGCAGATGGGCCTCCGCCACGGCGCCCGCTGATCCATTGTGCCGGTTCGTCACCGACCGCAGGCGGCGCACCTTTGCGCGTTCAGGGGAGGGCCCGGCAAAGGCAAACGCGATCAGCCCCAGCACGACCAGCGCGCCGAGGCACATCATCATGAGGGGCAATAGATCCATTCACCGTGCCTTTGTTCATCGCATCACCCGCCAGGCGGGTGACGCACCATCAACCCGCCTTGGCAGCGCGTTTCGGAATCAACCCGCGCAGATTGCCGAACTTGCCGATCAGCGATGTGCCCGCCGATGCCGGCTTGGCAGCCTTGCCGCCCTTGATCGGCAGATCGCCTGCGGCACCATCGGCGGCGACCAGCAATTGCTTGGCCAGATCGCCCATCGGCATGATCGCCTTTGATGTCTTGCCGACTTCCACCAGCGGCTTGCCGAGCTTGGCGGCCTGCGCCGCGGATTTCTGATCAAAGCCGATCGTGAAATCGATCTTGCGTTCGATGGAGCCTTCAAAATCCTTGCGGCTGATTTCCAGCTGCCCGTTTTGATGCACCTTGTTGGCGACGACGAACACCTGGGTCTGTGGCGCGTTTGATTTCAGCCAGGACAGGATACGGATCGAATCGCGTGCCGCCGCCAGCGTCAGTTCAGTCACCACCACTGCCAGCTGGACATCGCTGATCAGATGGGGGTGGTTGACCAGCATGGCGCGGGGCAGATCGGTGATGGTGCATTCAAACGCCGACCGCATTTCCTCCTGCAACTGGTAAAAGGCGGAGCCGTCGCTCAGCACCGGTGCGTTGATCGGCGCCTCGGCAGAGAGGATCGCCAGTTTTTCGCTGGCGCGCACCATGGCGCGTTCAATGAACAGGCCGTCGATGCGGCTGGGATTTTCGATCGCGTCGGTCAGCCCGCGGCCGGGTTCCAGGTCGAGCGCCAGCGCGCCGGTGCCGAAATGGACGTCCAGATCGAGCAATGCGGTGGTGCGGCTGGCCTTTTCGCTGATCCACCAGGCCAGCGACGTGGCGATGGTGGACGCGCCAACCCCGCCCCGCGTGCCGATAACGGCGGCGGAGCAATGCGGCCGTTCCATCGATGCATCGCTGATCTTGGGCGCATTCAGCAGTGCCTGTGCGGTCGCAAAGGCATCGCGCAGCATATCCGGGTTGAACGGCTTGAGCAGATAATCCTGAATGCCACTGGCGACCAGATCGCGGTACAGCCGCACGTCATTCACCTGGCCCGCGGCGATCACCACGGTGCCGGGCTCGCAGACTTCGGCAAGTGCGTTGATGTCATTCAGCGGATCGCCGCTTTCGGACAGGTCGACGAACAGGATGTGCGGGCTGGCGGAAACCGACAGCGTCTGCACGGCGTTGCGCAGGCCACCCTTGTTCACCTTTTCCGGTGCCCAGCCTAGCTCAACGGCGATGGGCCGCAGCGATTCGGCGGTGGTTTCGTCGCACACAAAGGCGACAAAGGGTTCACGCGTGCCCGAACGCGGGTTGAAGGGCGCGTTCATTCGCCTGAACCCCCGCTGCTGGATGCGCCGCCGGAAATACCGCCAGACGTGCCGCCTGCGGCACCACCGCTTGCGCCAGCGCCCGCCGCACCTGTGCCGCCCGAACCCGTGCCCTTGCGAAGCTGCTGGATGGCGCGCGTGCCGGTGGCGGGATCAGACGTTGCCGATCCCGGCTGGCCACGCACCAGATCTTCAGGCTGGGCCACCATCGCCGCGAGGTTCGAATTGATCGCGCAGCCATGGTTGGAGGAGGTATGCGCGTTGAAATTGCCGGTGCCGGTGTCGCGATTGTCGGGGCAGCTCGGCACGGAGGCGCTGGTGCGGCTCACCACGACGCGGACCGTGCCGGGGTTGGGCTGGGTTGCCGAAACCGGCACCGAATCCGCCAGGAATAAGCCGTATCGCGCGAGGGCCGAGCCTACATCTGCACGCGCGCCGCCATTGGCGCCCGTGGGATCGTCAAGCGCGACACGGTCGCCATAGCCGAGCCGCAGCGAGGCCAGCCAGCCGGAAAGCCGCTGCATCTCGCCCGCTGACGCGCGGCCATTGCCGGTGTTCATGTCGAAAATATAATCAGTGCGGCTGACGACCGGCTGATGCACCGATTCAAGCCCGCGATTCTGGTCGGGCGAGCCGACACAGCCTGCCATCAGCAGCGCCGGGGCGGCAAAGGCGATAATGGAGAGGCGCTTGAGCATGGTTTTCTCCGTGCGGCGATGGGCGATCATTTGAAGCTGAATCCGGGGGCGGCGCTGGTGCTGGCACCTTTGCGCGGCGTGGGCACAATCGCCTTTACCGGGTCACCGCCCGACTGGATCGGGGTTGGGCCTGTCGGCAATGGCCCCAGCGGCAGCGTGCTGGCGGCACCAATCGCTGGCTGGCTTGATGACGGCGCGACGCTTGGCTTCGGGCGATCGGCATTGTCACCGCCGCGCGACAAGGTGCCCAGGAACACCCGGTCAAGGTCGCCCGCTGCCTTGTAGCCGTCTGTCGGCAACACAATCTCGTTCGCGTTGACTGGTTTCACCAGATACGGGGTAATGACGATCACTAGTTCGGTTTCATCGCGCTGAAAGGCGTTGGATCGGAACAGCGCGCCCAGCACGGGCACATCGCCCAGCCCGGGGGCCTGGGTGATGGAATTGTTGTGGTTGTTCTGCAGCAGCCCAGCGATCATCATGCTCTGGCCCGAACCGAGTTCGACCGTGGTCTCTGCCCGGCGGGTGGTGAGTGCGGGGATGGTGGTGCCGTTGATCGTCACCGCGCCAGCCGATGTCAGCTGCGACACTTCTGGCCGGACGCGCAGCGAGATGCGGCCATCCGACAGCACCGTTGGTGTGTAGACCAGGCTGATACCATATTGCTTGTACTCAACCGAAACCGCGCCCAGCCCCTGGCTGATCGGGATCGGAATTTCGCCGCCCGCCAGAAAGGTGCTGGTTTCGCCCGAAAGCGCCGTCAGGTTCGGGTTGGCGAGCGTGGACACCAGCCCCTTGCGCTCACCCAGATCAAGCGATGAGAGCAGATCAAGGCCAAACACCTTGCCCGCCGCACCGATGGTGGTGGCGTTGGCAAGGCCGTTGAGCAGGCTTGAGCCATCCGTGGCCGCCGTTCCGCCCGTGAACAGCGGGCCGCCTGGCGCATATTGCGTTGCTGCGCGGCCCTGGGCCACGCCGAAGTTGAATCCGCCGCTGCTGTTCAACGTCTGCACGTTGACGCCGATGTTCTTGATGAAGCTGCGGCTGACTTCAGCGAATTTCACCTGCAGGTTCACCTGCAACGGCGTGGCCGTTTTCAGGCGGACGAGCACCCGGGTGGTATCGCCGACATAGGCCTGGACGAGCCGTTCTGCCTCTGCCGCATCGTCGGGCTGGGCCACGGTTCCCGTCAGCAGGACAAGGCCGTTCATCGGCGTCGCCACGATATGCGCGTCGGGCATCGCCAGCGAGAGCATCTGGCTGACCGAATCGATGTTGGCGCCAACCCGCACCGTGGTGGCGTAGACAATGCCGCCGGCCTTCGCCGTGGCATAGACGGTGGTTTCACCCGCCGCCTTGCCAAAGATATAAAGCTGGGTGGGGGAGCGTACCTGCACATCGGCGATTTTTTCATCGGCGATGAACAAGTCGCTCATCGGGCGCGCCAGCGTGACCAGCCGTCCCCGGCCAATCGCGACTTCGACAAGCGATGTCGGTGAGGCGGCGACTGTTTGCGCGCCGGTGGGCGCGGTACTGCTCGCCGAAGCGGCAGCTATGGCGACCGCGAGCGGCCAACCAATCGATTTTGCGGGCGTACGCATTCTAATTCTTCCCCCCGACCGGCACTTCGGTCACGTTGTTGCCGCGTGCGACGCGGACCGTTGGCCCTTTCGAGGCAGCGCCGCCGGGAAAGGCGGCTGTTGCACCAGCCGCGCCGTCCAATGGATTGGCGGCCTTGCCGGGCACCGTGCTGCGTTGGAAACGCGACACATCGGCACCAGTGGCAAAGGTGGAGCCGCCCGCGGTGGGGCGGCTGGCGATTTTCATGATCATGGCCTTTTCGGCCTTGGGATCATTGCCGTCGGGGACGGATACCGATCCCGATGCGATGGCTTCTTCAAGTTCCGCCGAATTGTCCGCAATCGATCGCAGCGCGAGCGAAAGCGAGCCAAGCGTCTGGGCAACCGTCAGCTGTTCGGCCAGCTTTGGCGTTGCCTCAACGGTAACGCTGGAAAAGGTGCGGACGACGGTTTTGCCGTCATCACCAACGGTGTTGTCCGTGCGCTGGTCAGTCGCGAGCACGCGCAGATTGCGCAGCACGGTTTCCGATACTTTCAGCGGCGGGCCATCGCCACCGCCCGGCACGGTTTGGGTCAGCATCAGATCGATCCGGTCGCCGGGAAACACAAAGCCCGCAACTGCCGCATTGGCCTGCACCGGCACCGTCACGGCGCGCATGCCCGGCCCAAGGGCGGCGGCGAGGAAACCGCGATCGCCCGGCTTCACCAATGCGCCCTGGGTAATGGGCTGCCCCGCCGTGATGGCGTTGCGCACAACCGTGCCCTGCAGCGATTTCAGATCGGTTTCCTTTTTCAGGAAATAGGCGTTGCCGACGAGTTCCTTCGGCCAGGGCTGAAATTTCAGCGCGGTGGCATCCAGAATCGTGCCGATCGGCAGCGCGCGCGTCGCGACCAGCACTTCGGGGCCATCAACTACCTGGACAGGCTGTACGGCCGCAGCGTTCGCGGCCGGCGCGCTGGAACCGGCGATCAACGACCGCGCCATGAATGCCGTGAGTGCCGCCACAAACAGCGCGCCCACTAACAGTATGATTTTCCTACTATCCATAACGCCTTTGGCCTTTTCGGACGCGAACCGCTTGATCCGCCGTTAATCATTCACGTAATTTGGTTAAAAAGAGGTTCCTGCACCGTCAGAAGGCCCGCGATTGCAATCGCCACGCCATAGGGAATCTCCACCGGCGACCGGTCCTTGCGCCGCCAGCGATCGATCATCATCACCAATGTCACGCCGCCGCCGACCAGTGACATGACGATCAGCAGCCAGATCAGCGGCTGGACCGGAAACCACAGCGCCAGCGCGCCGATCAGCTTCACATCGCCGCCGCCCATCTGGCCAAGCGCGAATGCACCGCAGAAAAAACCGAAAATCGCCAGCGCAACGCCAATCTGCATCGCGATATCCGGCCACAAATTCATGCCGTTAGCCCACCACCACGGGAAGGCACCGACAGCAATGACCGCATTTTTCCAATTGGCGATTGTGCGCAGCCGCGCATCCTCTATCCCAGCGGATATCAGGAGAAGTGCGAGTAGCACCGGCATCACGGCGACGAGATAGCCCCAGTTCATCAAGCCAATCCCTAGACGGAACGGCTTTCTAAAAAGTAACTAACGGCCATGGCTTCACCTCTTTTATATCGTCGCGCGATTCCTGCTGCGGCCCGCATCACGCGCTGGACCGCAAGCGACGGCTGGGCGCTACGCCGGTTTGACTGGCCGGCGGATGGCGTGCCCCGGGGCAGCATATTATTCTGCGGCGGGCGCGGTGATATCTTTGAAAAATATCTGGAATTATTCGCCCATTGGCACGGCCAGGGCTGGGCGGTGACCTGGCTGGACTGGCGCGGGCAGGGCGGATCGGGGCGGCTGACGCCTGATCCGCATGTCGGCCACATCAGTGACTTTGCGATTTATATCAAGGACTTTGCTGACTTTTATGCCGAATGGTCAGCGCAGGCAGCGGGTCCGCGCGTGATGATGGGGCATTCGATGGGCGGGCATTTGTTGCTGCGTGCCGCAGTCGAGGGGGTGGCGGCGCCTGATGCGCTGGTGCTGGTCGCGCCGATGCTGGGGCTGCGCAATGCGCTGGGGGCTGCGCTAGGCGAGCGGCTTGCGCGGATGATCGGCGGGCTGGGCAATTCGGCGCGCGCGGCATGGAAAACCAACGAAAAGCCGGGCGGCCTCGAAACCCGGCAAGCGTTGCTGACGCATGATGCAGAGCGTTATGCCGACGAAATCTGGTGGCAGGAAACGACTCCGGCGATCGTCACCGGGCCACCCAGCTGGAAATGGGTGATTGAGGCCTTTGCCTCCACGCGCGCCCTACGGCAGTCGCCCGCGCTCAAGACCATGCGTATCCCCACGCTGATGCTGGTGCCGATGGCCGATCAACTGGTCGATGCCAAGGCCGCCATCGGCGTGGCGGCAAAGCTGGTCGATTGCCGAGTGCTGCGGTTCGGCAAGGAAGCCGCGCATGAAGTGCTGCGCGAGGCAGACGGCGTGCGCAACCGCGCCATTGGTGAGATCGACATCTTCCTCGCCGCGCGCGCGCAGCGCGACTGACGGGGGCAGCCCATGATCGATGCCGATATCCTGATCATTGGCGCGGGGATTGCCGGGGCCAGCCTTGCTGCCGAACTCGCCCCGCATGCCCGTGTGCTGCTGATCGAGGCAGAGGATATGCCGGGCTATCACTCGACTGGGCGATCAGCGGCGTTCTGGCACGAAACGCTGGGCGGGCCGCTGGTGCAGCCCTTGACCACCGCATCCTACCCGCTGCTGGCGGCGGGCGGTTTTTTGAAACCGCGCGTCTCGCTCGAGGTGGCAGAGGCAGATGGGCTGGCTTTGCTCGACAAGCTGGCAGCGGCGTTTGCGGGCAGCGGGGTGGGGCTGAGGCGGCTCGACCATGATGGCGTGCGGGAATGGGTGCCGCGCGCGCGGCCCGTGTTGGTCGGCGGCCTGCTGGAGACGACAGGGGCCGATATCGATGTGGCAGGCTTGCATGGCAGCATGCTTGCCGCGTTTCGCCGGGCGGGCGGTATATTGGTGACCGGCCAGCGGATCGATCGGATCGAGCGCAAGGGCAGCGATTGGCAGGTTCAAGCTGGGGACTGGCGCGCCACCGCGCCGATCATCGTCAACGCCGCCGGGGCATGGGCAGATGGGCTGGCGGCGATGGCAGGCGCACGGCCGCTGGGCATCCAGCCGATGCGCCGCACGATCGCCCAGGTGCGTGTGAAAACCGACGATGTGCCCGCCAATCTGCCGCTCGTGATCGATATCGCGGGCAGCTATTATTTCCGGCCGGAAGGGCCAAACCGCCTGTGGCTGTGCCCGCACGACGAAACCCCGATAGACGCCTGCGACGCCGCGCCGGAGGAAATCGACGTTGCCATCGCCATCGACCGGTTCGAGACGGTGACCGACTGGAAAGTGGCCGCGGTGGAGCGCAAATGGGCAGGCCTGCGCAGCTTCGCGCCTGATCGGCTGCCGGTATATGGCTTTGACCCTGACGCGCCGGGCTTTTTCTGGTTTGCGGGGCAGGGCGGGGTTGGCATCCAGACGGCACCTGCAGCAGCGATGCTGGCAGCGGCGCTGGTGCTCGGTAAGCCCGTGCCGGAGGCGATCGGGGCGATCGATCCTGCACCTTATGCGCCGGGCCGTTTCATGCCGCTGGCGCAATGACGATGGGCGCGGTACGTTACGCCTGCGACACAGCGAGAGGTGGAACATGGCCCATAAATTCGTGATCGAGAAGAACAAGGCAGGCGAGTTCGTCGCCAAGTTCAAATATAACAGCGACTTGATTTTATGGACCGAAGGCTATTCCAGCAAGGCCGGCGCGGTGAACGCCATCGAGTCAATCAAGAAGAATGGCCCGGGCGCGCCGACCGAGGAAAATCTGGACTGATCCTGTCGGGGGGAGCGTGCGGGGCGCTTATGCCCCGGCGCTCACCCGACTTCGCCCTGCCGCGACGGCTGCTGCACTCGCCAGGGCATCGGCGCGTTCGTTTTCGGGGTGGCCGGCATGGCCCTTCACCCATTTCCATTCGATCCGGTGCGGCTTGGCGGCGGCGAGCAGTGCCTGCCACAGATCAGCATTCTTGACCGGTTTCTTGTCCGCGGTGCGCCACCCATTGCGCTGCCAGCCGTGAATCCATTTGGTCAGGCCGTCCATCACATAGCGGCTATCGGTGGATAGCGTCACCTGGCACGGCCGCTTCAGGGCATTCAGCGCCTCGACCACCGCCATCATTTCCATGCGGTTATTGGTCGTCATAACCTCCCCGCCGGACAATTCCTTTTCCACGCCTCCCATGCGGAGCAGCGCGCCCCAGCCGCCGGGGCCGGGATTGCCCTTGCACGCGCCGTCGGTGGCGATCTCCACCTTCGGGAGTTGGAGCAGCGCTTCAGTCATACAAACAACCCCGGATTGGCGCGGTAGAAATCCAGGCGGCGCAGATAGGCCAGCGGATCCTTGCGCGTCACCAGCGCACCGGCGGGCGTATTCAGCCAGTCCCATGCACGCGTCAGCAGAAAACGGATGCACGCGCTCTGCGCCAGCACGGGCAGCGCCGCACGCTCGGCAGCGCTCAGCGGGAAGGCTGCGGCATACCCTTGCACGATCGCGGCACCGACCGCCGGATCTGCCGGGGTGCCCTGCGTGTCGAACGCCCAGGCGCTGTGGGTGACGGCCAAGTCCCACGCGCGTATTTCAGTGCAGGCAAAGTAGAAATCAATCAGCCCGCTCACCGTATTGCCCAGCATCAGCACGTTGTCGGGAAACAAATCGCCGTGAATCGTCGCGCGCGGCAGCGTGGCCGGCCAGCGCGCCAGCACATCCGCCAGCGCCTGTTCTACGCGGTCGAACAGCCCAGGCAGGATCGTGTCCAGATCGTGCCCGCACCGGACGAGCAACGCGGGCCAGTCATTCGGGCCCTGCGTGTTGGGGCGTTCCAGCGTGAAATCCGCCAAGGCAAGGTGCATTGCACCCAGTGCCTGCCCGACCGCACCCGCCTGAACTGCGTTGGGATGTGATACCGATACACCGGGCAAAAATTCGATCAGGCAGGCGGGGCGCCCGGCGAGTTCGTGGATGGCCTGCCCGCTGCGATCTGCCAACGCGCGCGGCACCGCGCAACCACGCGCCGACAGGTGATCGAGCATTGCTAGGAAATAGGGCAGGTCGCCCTCGTCCACGCGCTTTTCATACAGCGTAAGGAAAAACCTGCCGCCGGTGGTATCCACCATATAGTTGCTGTTCTCGACCCCCTCGGCAATGCCCTTGGCCGATACCAGTTCGCCGACATCATATCGCGTCAGGAAATCCGCCAGCGCCTCAGCGGAGACGTGGGTATAGACCGCCACCGGATTATGCCCCCCAGGTCAGGCGGGTACTTCGAGGCCGCGGGGCAACTTGAACGATATCGTTTCGCGGGTGGTTTCTTCCTCGCGCTCGGTGATCGTATAGACTTCGGCCAGCCGGGACACGAGTTCGCGCACCAGCACTTCTGGGGCGGATGCGCCAGCCGAAATGCCGAGAGTCTGCACGCCTTCCAGCCAGGCAAAATCCAGATCCTCAGCGCGCGGGATCAGCTTGGCGGGAATGCCCTGCCGCTCCGCCACTTCCACCAGCCGCAGCGAGTTGGACGAATTGGTCGCGCCGATTACCAGCATCGCATCGCATTGCGCGGCGATGGCCTTCACCGCCGCCTGCCGGTTCGACGTGGCGTAGCAGATGTCCTCGCCGCGCGGCGCCTTGATGCCGGGGAAGCGCTCGATCAGCTTGGCGACGATATCCGCCGTGTCGTCCACCGAAAGCGTCGTCTGCGTCAGAAATGAGAGATTCATGGGGTCCACGGGCACAAACGCAACCGCATCCTCGATCGTTTCGATCAGCGTCATCGCGCCCGGCGGCACCTGGCCGAAGGTGCCGATGACTTCAGGGTGGCCGGCATGGCCGACGAAGATGATGTGACGCCCGGCATCCACCAGCCGTTCGGCCTGGCGGTGCACCTTCGATACCAGCGGGCAGGTGGCATCGAGGTAGGAAAGGCCGCGATCCTCGGCCTCTGCAGGCACTGATTTCGGCACGCCGTGGGCGGAGAACACCACCGGCACACCGTCCGGCACCTCCTCCAGTTCCTCGACAAAGACTGCGCCTTTGTCGCGCAGGGTATCGACGACATATTTATTGTGGACGATTTCGTGGCGGACATACACGGGCGCGCCATATTTCTCGATCGCCAGCTCGACGATGTGAATGGCGCGGTCGACCCCGGCGCAAAAACCGCGCGGGGCGGCGATGAGCAGGTCGAGATGGGGTTTAAGTGCAGTCGTCATGATCCATTCCTACGCGATTGCTTGCGCCCGCGAAAGCCGGTTCCTATGCTATATGCCGTCAAAGGGTCGGTGCGCATGGATGGCGGCGGCCTATTGCGCGTTATAGGCATCCCCGTTCGAGATTACCCCGTTGAAGCCCCCAATGAAGCAATCGTCTTCCAATCCTTTCTCGTATAACCAGCCCATTCTCGTATAAAAGGTGCGTATGCTTGTGACAGCCCGGAAAATCGCGATCCCCGCCGCCTCTGCTCTCGCGCTGCTTGCCACCGGCTGCACCAAGACGGGCGAAATAACCCTGGGGGGCATCACCGCCATTCGTACCGCTTGCCCCGCCGTCGCTGTGCCTGCGGCGACGGGCGACATCACCCTGTTCAACCCCGCGTCAAGCCAGGATCAGTCCGCGCAGGACGTAACGGCGTTGATGACGAACGTGCGATCAACCTGCAGCGATGTGGGTGAAAATGTGCAAACCGTCGTCAGCTTTGATATCCGCGCTCGCCGCGCCAGTCCGCAGGGCGCACGGGATGTTACCTTGCCCTATTTCATTACCGTGGTGCAGGGCGGCACAGCGGTGATCGCCAAGCGTGTCGGGCGGGTCTCCGTCCATTTCGACGACGGCCAGCTGCGCGGTGAGACGACCGGCCAGGCAACCGCCAATGTGCTCCGTTCAGCGGCAACGCTGCCGCCTGAAATCCGCAAGTCGCTTACCCGCGTGCGAAAGGCCGGGGCCGATGACGCCGCCGTCGATCCGCTGTCACGCCCGGAAATCCGCCAGGCTGTGCAGCGCGCGAGCTTTGAGGCGCTGGTGGGCTTTCAGCTGACCGACGAGCAGCTGAAATTCAACGCCACACGCTGAGCCCAAATTAATCACCCGGCGATTGGGGGCGGGCGATTGACTCGGTTGCTGCGGCGCGGCAAACCCAAATTGTCGATGGCGGGCAACCGGCATGGGTAAGCGCGGGAGAGCGCGTCGGGCGACCCCTGGGTTGGCCGAAGCCGCCGAAGGAGCAACCGCCCCGGAATCTCTCAGGCAATCGGGACCGCGCTGACCTGATACGACACTCTGGAAAGCGGCAGTGCGGCGTTCGCTCTGCCCACCGAAGGGGTAAGCCGGCCTGGCACAAAGCGGGCGGCGAAAGCTCTCAGGTTCCGTGACAGAGGGGGCGGCGGGTCGATCGCGGGAATCCGCGCGCGGCAGGCCGTAACCCCATGCTGCGGAAGGCCTGTGATGAGCGACCAGATCGAATTCATCGACACCGTCGAGAACCTGCCGCTTGATGCGTGGCACCGTGCACGCGGCGCGCGCATGGTTGAATTCGCCGAATATCACATGCCGATCCAGTATGAAGGCATCATGGCCGAGCATCTTTGGACGCGCGAAAATGCGGGCCTGTTCGATGTCAGTCACATGGGCCAGCTGCTGTTCAGCGCCGATGGCGACCGCGCCGATGTGGCGGCGGCGCTAGAGGCGTTGCTGCCCGGCGACATCAAGGGGCTGGCAGCAGGCAAGATGCGCTATTCGCTGCTGCTGGCCGAGAATGGCGGTATTCTGGACGACCTGATGGTCACGCGGCTGCCCGACGGATCGGTGTTCGATGCGGCATTTTACATGGTCGTCAACGGCGCGGTGAAGGCCGACGACATCGCCCATTTCGTCGAGCATTTGCCCGATGATGTGCGACTGAACCATCTCGACGACCAGGCGCTGCTGGCGCTCCAGGGACCAAAGGCAGTCGATGCGCTGGCGCGGGTGGTGCCTGGGGTAGAGGCGCTGGTGTTCATGACGGCGGCGGCATTCGACTGGAATGGCACGCCGCTGTGGATCAGCCGGTCGGGCTATACCGGCGAGGACGGCTTTGAGATTTCCGTGCCGGCCGATGCGGTTGAGGCGCTTGCCGATGCGTTGTGCGCGCTGCCTGAAGTGAAACCGATCGGGCTCGGCGCGCGCGATTCGCTGCGGCTTGAGGCGGGGTTGCCGCTGTACGGGCATGATCTTGATACCGAGACGACGCCGGTGATGGCCGATCTTGGCTTTGCCCTGGCAAAGCGGCGGCGCGAGGAGGGCGGGTTTCCCGGTGCCGAGCGCATTCTCGCCGAGCGCGCGGGCGGTCCCGCCGCCAAGCGCGTCGGGCTGATGATCGAGGGCAAGCAGCCTGTGCGCGAGGGCGCCGAGGTGATCGGTGCAGACGATGCGCCGGTCGGCAAGGTAACATCGGGCGGGTTCGCACCCAGCGTCGGCGCGCCAATTGCAATGGCCTATGTGCCCGCAGCAATGGCCGCACCCGGTACCCAGGTCCGTATTGCCCAGCGCGGCAAAATCCATATCGGCACCGTCACGGCGATGCCCTTCATCCCCCACCGCTACTTTCGAGGAGCAGCGAAATGAGCCGTTATTTCACCGAAGATCATGAATGGGTTGAGCTTGACGGCGAAATCGGCACCGTCGGTATCACCGATTATGCGCAGGGGCAGCTGGGCGACATCGTGTTCGTCGACGTGCCTGAAGAGGGCAAGGAACTGACCAAGGGCGATGAAGCCGCCGTGGTTGAATCGGTGAAGGCTGCATCGGACGTTTACTCGCCAGTTTCGGGCACCGTGATCGAGGGCAACGATGCGCTGGGCGACACCCCTGGCCTCGTCAACGAAGACCCAGAGGGCGATGGCTGGTTTTTCAAGCTGACCCTGACCGATCCCAGCGAGGTCGAATCGATGATGGACGAAGTCGCCTATGAGGCTTTTGTAAGCAAGTTGTGAGTTCTTCGCCCCTCCCGCTTGCGGGAGGGGTGGGGTGGGCCCTGCACCACCTCGACTGCCCACCCCCGACACCTCCCGCAAGCGGGAGGGGGGAGATCACCAGATGCGTTACCTGCCCCTTACCTCAGCCGACCGGACGGCGATGCTGGCCACCATCGGCGCCGCATCGATCGACGACCTGTTCATCGATGTGCCCGCAATTGCCCAGCTCGAAGGGCCAATTCACGGCCTGCCGATGCACGCCAGCGAAATGGCGGTTGAGCGGCACATGACGGCGCTGGCGCGGCGCAATCTGGTCGCGGGCGATGTGCCGTTTTTCCTGGGGTGCGGCGCGTACAAGCACCATGTGCCGGCAAGTGTCGATCACCTGATCCAGCGCGGCGAGTTTCTGACGGCGTACACGCCCTATCAGCCGGAAATCGCGCAGGGCACGTTGCAGATGCTGTTCGAATTTCAGAGCCAGGTCGCGCGGCTGTTCGGCACTGATGTTGCGAATGCGTCGATGTACGATGGCTCGACCGCGTGCTGGGAGGCGATCGGCATGGCCCGGCGGATCACCAAGCGCGGCAAGGCCATCCTGTCGTCGGGGCTGCATCCGCATTATGTGTCGGTCGCAAAGACGATGGCGAAATATACCGGCGACTTGCTGGAAACATCGCTGCCGACCCTTACCGCAGAAACGGAAATCGATGCGCTGATCGCGAGCATCGACGGCGATACTTCGTGCGTCGTGGTGCAGTATCCCGACATCCTTGGCCGCATTGCCGATCTTAAGCCGCTCGCGGATGCCTGCCATGCGCAAAAGGCACTGCTGATCGCGGTAGTGACGGAGCCGGTAGCGCTGGGCGCGATCAAGTCGCCGGGGGAGATGGATGCCGATATCGTCGTTGGTGAAGGCCAGTCGATCGGCGTCGGCCTGCAATTCGGTGGCCCCTATGTTGGCCTGTTTGGCTGCAAGGAGAAATATCTGCGCCAGATGCCGGGGCGGCTGTGTGGCGAAACCGTCGACGCGACCGGTAAGCGTGGCTTCGTGCTGACGCTCAGCACGCGTGAGCAGCATATCCGCCGGGAAAAGGCGACGTCGAATATCTGCACCAATTCAGGGCTTTGTGCGCTGGCATTCAGCGTTCACATGACCTTGCTGGGTGAAAAGGGGCTGCGTGCGGTGGCCGCGATCAACCACCAGAATGCCGTCGCTGCGGCAGACCGGCTAGCGCAGGTTCCCGGCGTCAGCGTGGTGAACGACAGTTTTTTCAATGAGTTTACCGTGAAGCTGCCCAAGCCTGCGCGCGCGATTGTGCGCACGCTGGCTGATCGCCGTATCCTGGCGGGGGTGTCGCTTGGCAGGCTGTACCCGGGGCACCCCGAACTGGAAAACGGGCTGGTGATCGCCGTCACGGAGATGACGAGCGCCGACGATATCGAAGCATTGGCGACCGCGCTGACGGAGGTTTTGGCATGACGATCAACGCAAGCGGCTGGCGCCCCAGCATGGTGGCGGGCGCAGAGGCCGACCCGGCGACGTTCACCGGCAACCGCGCGCTGATGCTGGACGAAGCGCTGATCTTCGAGATTGGCTCGACCGAGACGACTGGCGTTGATTTTGCGCCGGTTGGCCAGTCTGCGTCGCGGCTCGGCGGGCTGGAACGTCGCGCGGAGATCGGCCTGCCGGGGCTGTCGGAACCGGAAACGGTGCGGCACTACACCCGGCTCAGCCGCCAGAATTACGCGATCGACCTGGGCTTTTTCCCGCTCGGCAGCTGCACGATGAAGCACAATCCGCGCCTGAACGAGCGGATGGCGCGGCTGCCGGGCTTTGCAGATATCCACCCGCTCCAGCCGGTCGATACCGTGCAGGGCGCGCTTGGCGTGATCAACGAACTCGCGGTGTGGCTGATCAAGCTGACCGGCATGCACGGCGTCGCAATGAGCCCCAAGGCAGGCGCACACGGCGAGCTATGCGGCATCCTGTGCATCAAGGCGGCGCTGGAGGCGCGCGGTGAGGGGCACCGCAGCGTCATTCTCGTCCCCGAATCGGCGCACGGGACCAACCCCGCAACGGCGGCATTTGCCGGCTACTCGGTCGAGGATATTCCGGCGACCCCCGAAGGCCGCGTTGATACGGCGGCCCTCAAGGCGCGGCTGGGCCCCGATGTCGCCGGGGTGATGATCACCAATCCCAACACCTGCGGGCTGTTCGAGCGCGATCTGAAGGAGATTTCCGACGCGGTGCACGCCGCTGGCGGTTACGTCTATTGCGACGGCGCGAACTTCAACGCCATTGTCGGCCGGGTGCGCCCGGGTGATCTGGGCATCGATGCGATGCATATCAATCTGCACAAAACCTTTTCCACCCCGCATGGCGGTGGCGGACCGGGTTCGGGGCCGGTCGTGCTGTCAGAAGCGCTCAGCCCCTTCGGGCCGTTGCCCTTTACGGAGCGCTATGCCGATGGCCATCTCACGCTGGTCGAGGAAGAAACAGTGGAGGATCGCCACCCGCATACCTTTGGCCGGATGACAGCATTTCATGGGCAGATGGGCATGTTCACGCGCGCGCTCACCTATATCCTTAGCCATGGTGCGGATGGCTTGCGGCAGGTGGCGGAGGATGCGGTGCTGAATGCCAATTATGTGCGGCGCAGCCTGGAGGATGTTCTCGATGCTCCGTTCGCCAATAGCGGGCCGTGCATGCACGAGGCGCTGTTCAGCGATAACGGCATGGCGGAAGGCTTTACCACGCTGGATATCGCCAAGGGGCTGATCGACGAGGGTTTCCACCCGATGACCGTGTATTTCCCGCTGGTCGTCCACGGCGCGATGCTCGTCGAGCCGACCGAGACCGAAAGCAAGGCGGCGCTCGATCAGTTCATCGGCGCGCTGCGCCATGTGGCGGAACGCGCCAAGGCAGGCGACCCGACACTGAAAACCGCGCCCCATTATGCACCGCGCGCGCGGCTTGATGAAACGCTGGCGGCGCGCAAGCCAGTGCTGGTGTGGAAGGAAACACCGCTGGCTGAGGCGGCGGAATAGGTGAACTGGGCCGCCATCTTTCAGGTCGTCAACACTGCCGCATTGCTGCTGTGGGTGGTGCTGATTCTATCGCCCCGCTGGCGTGGCGCGATCGGGCAGTTGCGGATTGCGGGCGCGGGCGGCCTCAGCCTGTTCTATGTCGTGCTGATCACCACAGCGTTGACGGTGGGTTTTGGTGACAGCGGCGGGCCCGCACCTGACTTCACGACCATCGCCGGCATCCGCGCCATCTTTGCCACCGATGGCGGGGTGGTGACGGGCTGGACGCATTATCTGGCGCTTGATCTGTTTACCGGGCTGTG
>JBBQDD010000006.1:0-26999 GCA_038319335.1 Sphingomonadales bacterium | reverse complement strand
AGCGTGATGCCGCCCGCCTTGTCGAGCCGGAACCAGTTGTCGAGCACATAGCCGGCATAGTTCATCACCGGCGGAAAGCCGATCGCGTCGGACAGCGCGACAAAGGGTAAAGCAAGGTTGGCGGGCAGGGTGGTGGTCGCGGTGGGCTCCCCCCACACATAGGCCTGGACGAGGAAGGAATAGCGCACCATTGCAACGCCAATCGCGGCGGTATCGCCGGTGGCGATCAGCGCGCCATAATCGGGGATCGGCAGCGCCCCCAGCCAGTGGCGAATCCGCCCGGTGGTAACGAGGCCAGACAGCATGGCAGCGGCATCTTCGACTTCGGCGAAATCATCGGGCAGAACCACCTCGTCAATTTCAGCTGCCGACAGAAATCCGCGTTCGCGTGACAGGCCGTAATGGCTCAGGTCATACATGGTGTTTGGCCCCTCAAACTGGTTTCATTTGAAACCACGTTAGCCGGTGTGGTGTGGTGTTACCAGCCGGGACGCCAGCAGGGCGCGGGTTACCCAAACGGCAAGATGCTCTCATACTGCGCCAGCGGCGGCGCACCGTGCACGGTGGCACCGATGCGCAGCAAATAGGCGTGGCGGACGATTTCTGCCTGCTGCTCAATCCCGTACCGTACCAATGGCTGGCCGGGCTTGATCGCATAATCATATCGCGCAAATGGCAACCGGCTAAGCGGTAGAAAAATACCGCGTTGGTGCTGCCACACATGCGTCATTTCGTGAATGAAAAGCCCTTGTGCATCGCGGTTGCCAGCCGCGAAATCGTCGCAGTACCGGCACCCGAGGGGATGGAAATGCAGGTTGCCGCGCGGGGCCATCACGGTTTCGCGGGGCTGAAAAAAAGCCCATTTGCGCTGGATGATGCGCACCGGCGCATAATCGATCGCGGCACCGAACATGCTGGTTGCCAGCGTGATTTCTCCGGCCGTGAGTGGTCGGCCGGGCTGATCAGCCACGCACTACCCCTTTGGCGCGGGGTCACCCGCTGCGATGACCGGGGCATCATATTCGATCCGCAGATTGTTGCCGAAGGTGAAGATCAGCGTCATCTTGCCGCCGGGCTTTACGCTGGGGTTGATTGTGAAAAGCATCACATGCTTGCCGCCGGGCGCGAACTTCAGCTCGGCCTTGGCAGCGACGGGCAAGTCCTTGACGGGCGTCATCGATGCCATCGATCCGCTCATCATGCTTTCGTGCAATTCGGTCTTGATGACACTTGGCGCAGTAACGCTCAGCAACCGCGTATCGGCATCACCGCCATGCACCGTGAAATAGGCGACGCCGGGGTTGCCCTGCACCGCTGGCAGGCGGACATAGCCCTTGTCGACATAAAGCTGGGGCGGCTGGCCACAGCTGGCCAGCGTCAGCGCCGCAGCGGCCGCCGCACCGGACATCGTGATCATCAATCGCATCGTCACGCTCCCATACTGGGATACCACACCGGGTAAACGCGGCCGTTCTAGAAAGGTCGCAATCTTGCAGCAAGCAAAAGCCCCCCTATATCGCTCCCAACGATGCGGCAGGGCACCATGCTTTCGGGCAGGGCGCTTTGCCGTAAGGGCATTCATCAAACTGGTAGGGGCCGAACACCACTATGGCTAAAGTTATCGGAATCGATCTGGGTACGACCAACAGCTGCGTCTCCGTGATGGAGGGTGGCAAGCCCAAGGTGATCGAAAACGCAGAGGGCGCGCGCACGACGCCGTCGATCGTCGCTTTCGCCAAGGATGGCGAGCGGCTGGTGGGCCAGCCGGCCAAGCGCCAGGCGGTCACCAACCCCGAAAACACCGTGTTCGCGGTAAAGCGCCTGATCGGCCGCCGGTTTGACGATCCGATCACCAAGAAGGATACCGAGCTGGTTCCCTATCACATCGTGAAGGGCCCCAATGGCGACGCCTGGGTAAAGGCCGGTGGCGAGGATTATTCGCCTGCGCAGATCAGCGCCTTCACGCTGCAGAAGATGAAGGAAACCGCCGAGAGCTATCTGGGCGAAACCGTGACGCAGGCCGTCATCACCGTGCCTGCCTATTTCAACGACGCCCAGCGCCAGGCGACCAAGGACGCGGGCAAGATTGCCGGCCTGGAAGTGCTGCGCATCATCAACGAGCCCACCGCAGCCGCGCTCGCCTATGGCCTTGAAAAGCAGGACGGCAAGACGATCGCGGTGTATGACCTTGGCGGCGGCACGTTCGACATTTCGATCCTGGAAATCGGCGACGGCGTGTTCGAAGTGAAGGCCACCAATGGCGACACATTCCTGGGCGGCGAAGATTTCGACAACAAGCTGCTGAACTTCCTGGCGGAGGATTTCCGCAAGGCCGAAGGCATTGACCTGACCAAGGACAAGCTGGCGCTGCAGCGGCTGAAGGAAGGCGCTGAAAAGGCCAAGATCGAGCTGTCATCAGCCGCCACGACCGAAGTCAACCTGCCCTTCATCACCGCTGACCAGAACGGCCCCAAGCATCTGGTGAAGGCGATCACGCGGTCTGACCTGGAACGGCTGGTGGAAGACCTGATCCAGCGCACGCTGGAGCCTTGCCGCAAGGCGATGGCGGATGCGGGCGTGAAGGCATCGCAGATCGACGAGGTTGTCCTGGTCGGCGGCATGACGCGCATGCCCAAGGTGCGCCAGGTCGTGAAGGAATTTTTCGGCAAGGAACCGCATTCGGGCGTCAACCCCGATGAAGTCGTCGCCATGGGTGCCGCCATTCAGGCAGGTGTGCTGCAGGGTGACGTGAAGGACGTGCTGCTGCTCGATGTGACGCCGCTGTCGCTGGGCATCGAGACGCTGGGTGGCGTGTTCACCCGGATGATCGATCGCAACACCACCATCCCCACCAAAAAGTCGCAGACCTATTCGACCGCTGACGACAACCAGCAGGCGGTGACCATCCGCGTGTTCCAGGGTGAGCGCGAAATGGCGGCGGACAACAAGATGCTGGGCCAGTTCGACCTGGTCGGCATTCCGCCCGCCCCGCGCGGCGTGCCGCAGATCGAGGTGACGTTTGACATCGACGCCAACGGCATCGTCAACGTGTCGGCCCGCGACAAGGGCACCGGCAAGGAACAGCAGATCCGCATCCAGGCCTCTGGTGGTCTCAGCGATCGCGACATCGAACAGATGGTCCGCGATGCCGAGCAGTTTGCCGAGGAAGACAAAAAGCGCCGCGAATCAGCCGAAGCCAAGAACAATGCCGAATCGCTGATCCACACCACCGAACGCCAGATCGCCGAAAATGGCGACAAGGTGGATGCCGCGCTAAAGGGCGAGATCGAAGCGGCGATTGCCGACACCAAGGCAGCGGTTGAGGGCGGCGATCCTGAAGCGATGAAGGAAAAGTCGAACGCACTGGCACAGGTCGCGATGAAGCTGGGCCAGGCGATCTACGAAAAGCAGGCTGCCGCCGAAGCGTCCCCGGGCGCAGAAGCAGCCCCCGAAGCCGCCGCCGAGGATGTGGTCGATGCCGAATTCTCGGAAGTCGACGATACCAAGGCGTGATGCAGCCCCACCCGGTGCAAAGCCTGCCCCGGGTGGATTGAACGGCGGGGGTGGGTGATGGACGATCTGGTTCCTGGCGATGTCGCGCTGGCACTGGCTGCTGGTGGTGCGGCCGCCCTGTTCCATCGGCTGCCACCCTCGCACCAGCGCGAATATTTGACCTGGATCGCCGACGCCAAACGCCCGGCAACCCGCGAGCGCCGGATCGCCCAGACCGTTGATCGGCTGGGCGGCGCGAAGGATGATCGATGACGACCGAAATTGATTTCTACGAATTGCTCGAATGCGATCGCAGTGCAGACGACGCCACGATCAAGTCGTCGTACCGCAAGCTGGCGATGAAATATCACCCGGATCGCAACGCCGGGTGCAAGGATTCGGAAGGCCGCTTCAAGGCGATTTCGGAAGCCTATGACGTGCTGAAGGATCCGCAGAAGCGCGCCGCCTATGACCGGTTCGGCCATGCCGCATTCCGCCAGGGCGGCGGCCAGGCGGGCGGTGGCGGCGATGATTTCGGCGCATTCAGCGACATTTTCGAGAATATCTTTGGCGAATTCATGGGCGGCGGGCGCGGCGGCGGCGGGCGCCAGTCGGCGCGGCGCGGTGCCGATTTGCGGTACGACATGGAGATCACGCTGGAGGACGCCTTTAACGGCAAATCGAGCGAGATCACCGTCGACGTATCGGGCCTGTGCGACAGTTGTTCGGGCACGGGCGCGCGCCCCGGCACCAGCGCCAAGGGCTGCAACACCTGTGGCGGGCACGGCAAGGTGCGTGCGCAGCAGGGCTTTTTCGTGGTGGAGCGCACCTGCCCGTCGTGCCACGGCGCAGGCCAGGTAATCGCTGATCCCTGCCCCAGCTGTCGCGGCGATGGCCGGGTCGACAAGACCAAGACGTTGACCGTCAACATCCCGCCCGGCGTGGATGAGGGTACACGCGTGCGCTTGAGTGGCGAGGGAGAGGCTGGCGCGCGCGGGGCACCGCCCGGCGACCTGTATATTTTCCTGCACATCACGCGCCACGCCATTTTCGAGCGCGAAGGGACAACGCTGTTCGCGCGCGCGCCGATCAGCTTTTCCACCGCCGCACTGGGCGGCGAGATTGTGATACCGGGGCCGGACGGCGAGCATCACGCCATCCGCATCGCGCCGGGCACGCAAAGCGGCCGCGAACTGCGCCAGCGCGGCGCAGGCATGCCCGTGCTGCAAGGGCGCGGGCGCGGCGACCTGGTCGTCCGGATTGAGGTGGAAACGCCCACCAAGCTATCCGCCCGGCAACGCGAATTGCTGGAGGAATTCCGCGCCACGGAAACCGGGCAGGAAAGCCCGCAATCCAGCGGCTTTTTTGCCAAGATGAAGACAGCGCTGGGCGGCTAAGCCGGGCGGCGCGCGCGGCGCGCCCGGCGACCCACATCACTGGGCGCACCAAATCGGGATCACCCCGTCATTGCAAGCGCAGCGAAGCAATCCAGCCCAACCCGCCCGGGGCACGACTGGATCGCTTCGCTGCGCTCGCATTGACGAGTGATATTCCACGCCTGGCGGTCCAAATCGCCCCGGCCTTGAACCCCGTCGAGGGGCTCAGCCCAAACCGGCGTGGGAAACGCTTCAATTAAATCGACGGCGAGGGTAAGGCCGCTCCATATTCCCCAACCAGACACCCTATTTCAGGAGAGCATTCATGCGCCCATCAGGCCGCGCGCCCGATCAGATGCGGACGATCAGCATCGAACCCCGCTTCACCAAGCACGCCGAAGGATCGGTGCTGATCGGTTTCGGCGACACCAAGGTGCTGGTGACCGCCAGCGTTGAGGAAAAGGTGCCGCCATTCCTGCGCGGCAAGGGCGAAGGCTGGGTGACCGCGGAATATGGCATGCTGCCCCGCGCCACCCACACGCGTGGCAACCGGGAAGCTGCCAAGGGCAAGCAATCAGGCCGCACCCAGGCAATCCAGCGGCTGATTGGCCGATCGCTGCGATCAGTGACGGACATGAAACTGCTGGGCGAGCGCCAGATCGTGCTCGATTGTGATGTGATTCAGGCCGATGGCGGCACGCGTACGGCTTCCATCTCCGGCGCATGGGTCGCGCTGCGGCTTGCGATTGACGGCCTGTTGGCAAGCGGCAAGCTGACTGCCGATCCGCTGACGCAAAAGGTCGCGGCGATCAGCTGCGGGATCTATCACGGCACGCCCGTGCTCGACCTTGATTATGACGAGGATTCCAACGCTGACGCCGACGCCAATTTCGTGCTGCTGGAAAATGGCAACATCGCCGAGGCGCAGGCCACCGCAGAGGGCGCAACCTATGACGAGGAAGCGCTGCTCCGCCTGCTCCGCCTTGCCCGCATCGGCTGTGCGGACATCTTTGCGGCGCAGGCCAAGGCTGTGGGCCGGTGAACGATCCCGCGAGCGAGCCGGCGCCCCAGGCGATCCGCAAGCTGCAGGCCGGCAAGCTCGTCATCGCCACGCATAATGCGGGCAAGGTGCGCGAAATTGCCGATCTGCTGCGCGGACATGGCATCGAAACCGTGTCCGCCGCCGAACTCGACCTGCCCGAGCCCGAGGAGACCGGCACCAGCTTCATGGCGAATGCCGAGATCAAGGCGCGCTCTGCCGCCGATCTGTCGGGCCTGCCCGCGCTCGCCGATGATAGCGGGCTGTGCGTGGACGCGCTCGGTGGCGACCCCGGGGTTTATACCGCCAACTGGGCCGAAACGGCAGACGGCACCCGCGACTGGACGATGGCGATGGGCAAGGTGGAGGACAAGCTGACCGCACTTGGCCCGGATGCCAGCCGCGCCGCGCATTTCGTCAGCACGCTGGCGCTCGCCTGGCCCGACGGCCATGTCGAATGGTTCGAAGGGCGGATCGACGGCATGATGGTGTGGCCCCCGCGCGGCGCGATGGGTTTTGGCTATGATCCCGCCTTCGTGCCGCTGGGCGAAACCCGGACATTTGCGGAAATGTCGTTCGAGGAAAAACAGGCCAGCAACCACCGCGCCCGCGCCTTTGCCAAGCTGGTGGCTGCCGTTTTTTGAAGCATGCCGGTGCGCCAATGGTTCGACATAGCGGCGATACATCCGGTAAAGGCGCGCCAATCCCCATCATCAAGGACTAGCCGTTGGCCCGCACATCCACCGCCCGATTGACGATCCGCCCCGCCACCCAGCCCGATGTTGCGGCCATCATCGCGCTGATCGCACGGGTCTATCCCGGTTTTGCCAATTACAGCCCGGGCATGGTGCGCGGCCATATCAACAACTTCCCCGAGGGGCAGTTCGTCGCGATTTATGAGGGCGAGGTGGTGGGCTATTGTGCATCGTCGCGGATTGACGAGGCGGTTGCGCTGTCGCCGCATGATTGGGAAACCATTACCGGCAACGGCTTTGGCAGTCGGCATGATCCGACCGGCGACTGGCTATATGGTTTTGAGCTGGCGGTTGACCCCACCAAGCGCGGCCTGCGCATCGGCAAGCGGCTGTACGAGGCGCGGCGCGCGCTGGCCGAGCAGCTGGAATTGCGCGGCATCGTATTTGGCGGGCGGATGCCGGGCTATGGCCGCGCGGGGGCAAAGGCGGGGACGCCGGCCGACTATATCGCCAAAGTGCAATCGGGCGAAATCCGCGATCCGGTGATCAGCTTTCAAACCTCAAACGGCTTTGTGCCGATCGGCGTGTTGCCCAATTATTTGCCGAGCGATGCGGCATCAAAGGGGTTCGCCGCGCACATGGTGTGGCGCAACCCCTATGTCGATCCCAACGAGCCATCCGCCTTCCGGGTGCCGCGCGGGATTGAAAGCGTGCGGCTCGCCACCGTCCAGCTTCAGGCGCGGGCGGTGAAGGATTTCGACGAATTCGCCAAGCACATCGAATATTTTGTCGATGTCGCGGCCGATTATCGTTCCGATTTCGTGGTGTTTCCGGAGCTGTTCTCGCTCTCGCTGCTGTCGTTCGAAACCAAAAAGCTGACCCCGATGGAGGCGATCGACCGGCTGACCGAGCACCGCGCGCCCCTGGTCGCTGAACTCTCCCGGCTGGCGCTGCGGTACAACATCAACATCATCGGCGGATCGCACCCCACCCGCACCGATGACGGCGATATCCAGAACGTCGCCTATGTCTGCCTGCGTGATGGCTCCGTCCATGCGCAGGAAAAGATCCACCCCACCCCCAACGAAGCCTATTGGTGGAAGATCAAGGGCGGCGATTCGGTGGATGTGATCCAGACCGATATCGGCCCGATCGGCGTGCTGATCTGTTATGACAGCGAATTCCCCGAACTCGCCCGGCGGCTGGTGGATGAAGGCGCGCGGATCATCTTCGTGCCGTTCTGCACCGACAACCGCCAGGGATATATGCGCGTGCGATACTGCGCCCAGGCCCGCGCGATCGAAAACCAGTGCTTTGTCGTGATGTCAGGCAATGTCGGCAACCTGCCCGGCGTTGACAACATGGACATCCAGTACGCGCAATCCTGCATCCTAACGCCCTGCGACTTCCCGTTCGCGCGCGACGGCATTGCGGCGGAGGCCAGCGAGAATATCGAAACGCTGACGATCGCCGACGTCAACCTGGCCGACCTTACCTGGGCGCGTGCGGAAGGAACGGTGCGTAATTTGTCAGACCGGCGGTTCGACCTGTACCGCATCGACTGGACCGCCAACCCCGGCAACACAGCCGCGCCGATCAAGGCCCACCCCGAACGCGCGAAGGCCCCCGGCGGGGGGTGAGGGCGCGCGGCAGGCCCTACCCGCCCGCACAATAACCGCCCGAGCTACCGCCAGCCGAGCTACAAGGCGTCGAAATCGATCGAGCCGTCCTTGTCGATCGCATTGTCTGCAGGGGCCATCGGGTATTTCAGCCCGGTGGCGCAGTTGAACAGCACGACCTTGTCGTCGCTGCTCACCAGCCCGCGCTTCAGCGCCAGCCGATACGCCGCCAGCGTCGCCCCGCCTTCGGGGCAGAGCAACAGGCCATCCTCGCGCGCGCAAAACGCCACGGCTTCCTCAATCACATCATCATCAACCGCCATCGCGATGCCGCCGCTTTCGCGCACAGCCCGCAGGATCAGGAAATCGCCCACCGCGCGCGGCACGCGGATCCCGCTGGCGATGGTGTGTGCGCCCTCCCACCGGTCGGCATGCTCCACGCCGTCGTCGAATGCCTTGACGATGGGCGCGCAGCCGCTGGCCTGCACCGCGAACATCTTGGGGCGTTTCGGGCCGATCCAGCCGAGCTTTTCCAGCTCGTCAAACGCCTTCCACATGCCGATCAGGCCGGTGCCACCGCCGGTGGGATAGAAAATCGCATCGGGCAAATTCCAGCCGAACTGCGCGGCGAGCTCCAGCCCCATCGTCTTCTTGCCCTCGATCCGGTAGGGTTCCTTCAGCGTGGAAAAATCGAACCAGCGGCCCTGCGCCGCGCCCTTGCCCACAATCGCCCCGCAATCATCTATCAGACCGTTGACGCGGTATACGCGAGCGCCCTGCAACGCGATTTCGCGCACATTGATCTCTGGCGTGTCATCGGGGCAGAAAACGATCGTCTCAATCCCGCAGCGGCTGGCATAGGCGGCAAGCGCCGCGCCGGCATTGCCGTTGGTGGGCATCGCAATCCGGGTGACGCCCAGTTCCTTGGCCATGCTGACCGCCATCACCAGCCCGCGCGCCTTGAACGATCCGGTCGGCAGCCGCCCTTCGTCCTTCACCCAGGTGTTCGCCCCGCCCGATGCGGGGATGGGCACCAAAGGCGTCTCAATCTCGCCCAGGCTGACGACATTGGCGGTGTGCCGCACCGGCAGCAATTCGCGCCAGCGCCACATATCCGTCGCCCGCGCCGCCACCAGCGCGCGCGGCACCGCCGCCCGGATCGCATCCAGATCATAGCGCACCAGCAACGGCCGCCCGACCCGCGACAGCCCGTGCAGCTGATCCGGCGGATAGACCTCCCCCGTCATCGAACATTCGAGATGCGTGACGAAGGTAGGGCGATCAGTGGTGAGGTTGGGATTCATGGCGGCAGCGGTCCTCTCAAGCCCATCCCCTTCAGGGGAGGGGTTGGGGGTGGGGCGTCTGAGTGTGATCGAGCATGGCGTCTGTGGTGACAGTCCCCACCCCAACCCCTCCCCTGAAGGGGATGGGCTTATGATCGGTCACTCCGGCTTTTTCGCCACTGCCACCAGGGCAGGGCGCAGCAACCGATCACGGATCATGTAGCCTGCCTGCATTTCCTGCACGATCGTGCCGGGTGCTTCGTTGCCGGGCATTTCCATCATCGCCTGGTGGCGGTTGGGATCGAGCATTTCGCCCATCGCCGCGATTTTGGTGATGCCATTGCGCGCAAAGATCGCGTCGAGCTCTCGCCCCGTCGCTTCCAGCCCGCCGACCAGGCCCTTCATCTTGTCGTCCGCGCGCAGTTCATCCGGCATTGCAGAGAGTGCGCGCGACAGATTATCCGCCACGGACAGGATGTCGCGGGCAAAGGCGGTGACGGCATAGGCGCGCGCGTCAATCGCTTCCTTCTCGCTGCGGCGGCGCACATTCTGCGCCTCGGCATGGGCGTAAAGCACCGCGGCCTTGGATTCGGCGAGTTCAGCCTCCAGCATGGCAATACGTTCTGCCAGCAGCTCGGCTTCGCCCAACTCCATTGGCGCTGCGGCGTCCTGCGTTCCCGTATCCAATTCGGGCGATTCGATATTGTCTTCTTGCGTCATCACAGTCTGTCTTGTCCTGTTCTTCGTCACGACATCAGCCGGGCCAGCGTCGTGGCCGTAAAATCAACCATTGGCACAACCCGCGCATAGTTCAACCGTGTCGGCCCGATCACGCCCACAACGCCCACAACGCGCCCGTCTGGCCCGCTAAACGGCCGGGCAATGACGGAAGATCCAGACAGCGCGAATAGCTTGTTCTCTGCGCCGATAAAGATCCGCGTCGCATCGCCTTCACGTGCGCTATCCAGAAGTTGGGCAATCTCCTGCTTGCCTTCAAGATCATCCAGCAAATCGCGGATACGATCGAGATCGGCAGCCGCCGCTGCATCGATCAGCCGCCCTTGCCCGCGCACGATAAGCACCGGGCGGCGGCCGCTATCCTCGCTCCACACCACCAGCCCCTGTTCGATCAGCGCACGGGCCGCCCCGTCCAGGGCTGCGCGCTCAGCGGCAATTTCCCGCTCCACCTTGGCGCGCGCCTCGCTCAGCGTCAGCCCGGCGAGCATCGCGCTCATATAATTCCCGGCCTCGACCAGGGACGAAGGGGTAACTCCCGGCGGCAGATCCACCACCCGGTTTTCGACAGAGCCATCCTCTGCCACCAGCACCGCCAGCGCCTGATTGGCGGATAGCGGCACGAAGCCCACCTGGCGCAGCACCAGCTCGCGCTTGGGCACGAACACCAGCCCCGCACAGGCGGACAGGCCAGATAACGCTGCGGTGGTGGCCGCAATCGCTTCCTCGACGGGCCCCGCCTGGGTTACCCGCGCCTCAATCGCGGCGCGTTCCTTGGCGCTGGGGGCCATTGCCTGCATCATCCCGTCGACAAACAGGCGAAGCCCGCTATCGGTCGGCATCCGCCCCGCGCTGGTGTGCGGCGCGGCGAGCAGGCCCAGCTCCTCCAGATCCTGCATCACGTTGCGGATCGACGCGGGCGACAGATTGATGCCCGACAATTTTGAAATGGTGCGTGAACCGATTGGCGTGCCGGAATCGATATAGCTTTCCACCACCGATCGGAAAACGTCGCGTGCACGATCATTCAGTTCAAGGATGGGCGGGTTCATGGCGCTATAGCTATGGTGTCGAAGGGGCATCGACAAGGATCGAGCTTATCCTACGCAAGCCCCTCCCCCTTCAGGAGAGGGGCTTGCGTAGGTTCAGCCGTGCAAACACGATCGGGTTGCCGCCCTATTGCCTGGGCGGTGCCGCCCCCAGCGTGGCGATGCTTTCTGCGCCTGATGCACCGATCGCGGCGACGGCGAACAGATGATCGTCGATCGAGGTGTTGACCAGCGTCACATTGGCCTCGGTCACGTCGCGTTTGCCGGTCCAGCGGTCCGTATCGGTGCGCCGCCAGTACACGCGGTAGGCGGTGGCGCCGGGAACGGGTTGCCACGACACCTTGGTATCGAACGAGATCGCCCCGCTGATCGCAACCGATTTTGGCGCGCCCGGCGCGCTGGCGAAGCGGCGGATGGCGGCGATGTTGATCGCGGTCACTTTCGCCAGATAGGGAAAGTCCATCTTGTCGATCGTGTCGCCATATTGGATGCCGTTTTCGGTGCGAAGATCCTGGTGCTGCTGGGTCCAGTTTTCCGCCCCCACTGAAAAGCGCACGGCGGGATAGCCCAGTTTCAGGAACGGCTCATGGTCGCCGCCGCGCCCGAACCGGTCCGGGCGGCGATCCATGAACACGTCGAGCCCGCCGGGGATGTTGCCCGCAATGCCATCAATCGCCTTCGCCAGCGCGCGGCTGGGGCCGTCATCCTCGCCACCATTGCCGCGCCGGGCGAGCTGATCCTTTAATTCCTCCGACGCGCGAATGCCTTCCGAAAACACCCGGACGCGGTCCGCGACGCGGACGCCGTTTTGGCCCATCGTATTGCCGACGATGTCGTTGTTGAGCATGGCGGAGACTTCCCAGCCGCGTTCCTTTGCGGTTTCGGCCAGCAAGGTGCCGCCCCACAGCCACTGTTCCTCGCCCGAGAAGATCGCGTAAACGATGGTCGCGTCGAACTGCTCCTTTGACAGGATGTGCGCGGCCTCCATTACCAGCGCCACGCCTGATCCGTCGTCATTCGCACCGGGGGCATCCTTGGTAATGTCCAGCGTGTCGCTGCCCCGGCTATCGATATGCGCGCCCACAATGACGACGCGGCTCTTGTCGCGCCCCCATTGCACGCCCAGCACATCGATCACCTCAACACCGTTCGGCGCGCGCGGCCCGGTGAAAGTGCGGCCAATGCGCTGCACCTGCATGCACCGGCACGCCTCCCCCAGCTTGTCGAGTTCATCCGCCGCCCATGCCCGCGCGGCACCAATGCCGCGCACCGGATCAGTCGGCGATGACAAAGTGTTGCGCGTGCCGAACGAGACGAGCTTTTCGACAGTCGCTTTCAGCCGGGCCGCATCAGGCTTGTCGGCGGCGCGTGCGGGGGTGGCGAAGATAAGGGCAGGGACAAGCGCGATGGCGGCGGTGCGGAGCGTTTTATGGGTCATACCCGCATCGTGGCGCGTGGTGGCAGCCGGATCAAGTGGCGTTGGGGACCGGGGGGCCGCTCAACTCAGCCGGTCGATCGCTTCGGTGCTCAGCCCGCCGGGCACGATCATCAACGGGATGGTCAGCCCCCCGGCATCCGATCCGGCAAAATGGCTGATCAACGGGCCGGGCGCGCCGGATGCAGCAGCGGCCAGCACCAGCGCGGCGATTTCAGGATTACCGGCAATCACCTCGCGAATCACCCTGCTGGCATCGCCCTGGCGCACGGTGATGATCGGCTTCAGCCCCGATTCCTCGATCAGCGTGCCTGCGGCGGCAGCGACCAGCGCCTCGGCATGCTGGCGGGCTTCTTCCTCGATCGTCGCCTGCACACCGCCCCAGGGCACGAATTCTGACGTGGGGACAAGCGCCAGGATTTCGACGCCGCCCCCGGTCTTCACCGCGCGGCGCGCAGCAAAACGCAGCGCCGGTTCCGCCTCGCGACTTTCGTCGATGACCACCAGATAGATCCGCACGGCCGCCCCTCCTGATTTATCTTTGGCCGATAGGTGGGCTGGATGCCGCCCGCGCGCAAGTGATGGACTTGACCGGGCGGCTAGGATGTCGAAGGAAACGCGCACCCCCAGGACTCGTGCAAGGACGCGCTTTTCATGCCGATCGAGATCAAGATGCCCGCCTTGTCCCCCACGATGGAAGAAGGCACGCTGGCCAAGTGGCTGATCAAGGCCGGCGATACAGTGGCATCGGGCGATCTGATGGCGGAAATCGAAACCGACAAGGCGACGATGGAATTCGAAGCCGTGGATGAAGGCGTGATATCCCAGATACTGGTCGAGGCGGGGACGGATAATGTGAAGGTCGGCACCGTGATCGCGATCCTCACGCAGGAAGGCGAGGCGGCGGCACCAAAGGCCGAAGCACCAACGGCCCAGGCACCCAAGGCGCCTGGCAAAACGCCCCCTCCCCCTGCCGACACGTCCGTCGCGCCGGCCCTGTCCCCCGAAGGGAATAGCGAGGAGGTGGCGCTGCCGCCTGTTGCAGTGCCCATGGCGGCGGGCGACCGGATCAAGGCCAGCCCGCTCGCCCGGCGGATCGCGGCGGCAAAAAGCGTCGATCTGGCCACGCTGACCGGTTCCGGCCCGAACGGGCGCATCATCAAGGCTGATGTCGATTCCGCGGGCAGCGGTGCCGCAGCACCTGTCGCCAGTGCCATCCCAGCGTCCGCGCCCGCGCCCGCATCTACCGAAGCCCCGCGTCCCGCCGCGCCGGTCGCGTGGGACGATACGATTCCGCACCACATCGATAAGCTGTCGAACATGCGGAAAACGATCGCACGGCGGCTGACTGAGGCGAAATCGACGATCCCGCATATCTACCTCACGGTCGATATCCGCCTGGATGCCTTGCTGAAATTGCGCGCCGAGCTGAACAAGGCGCTGGAGCCGCGCGGAGTGAAGCTCTCCGTCAATGATCTGCTGATCAAGGCGCTGGGCACGGCATTGGTGCAGGTGCCGAAATGCAACGTCACGTTCCTGGGCGATCAGCTGGTGAGCTACACCCGCGCCGATATCGCGGTGGCGGTGTCGATACCCGGCGGGCTGATCACCCCGATCATCAAGGATGCGGCCGGCAAAAGCATGTCCGCCATCGCCACCGAGATGAAGGATCTTGCCGCCCGCGCCAAGGATGGCAAGCTACAACCCGCCGAATATCAAGGGGGTACGGCGTCTATTTCTAATATGGGCATGTTTGGTATTAAGGCGTTTGATGCGGTGATCAATCCGCCGCAGGGGATGATCCTGGCGGTGGGCGCGGGTGAGGCGCGGCCGTGGGTGATTGACGGCGCGCTGGGCATCGCCACGGTGATGTCCGTCACGGGCAGTTTCGATCACCGCGCGATTGACGGGGCGGACGGCGCGCAGTTGATGCAGGCCATCAAGGCGCTGGTCGAAAACCCGCTTGGCCTGCTGGCCTGAGGCGCGGCGATGCGGTTTGCCACTGAACTGATGTATGTCGCGCTGGGCATCGCTGTGTCGATCGTGATGGCGGCGGCGGCGGCCTGGGCCGTGCCGCTGGCGCGCGGTGACATCTGGATGATCGACTATGTCGTGATCGCGTTCATCATCGGCATGAATTACCCGCAGATGCGTGATGCCCGCGCGGCGGACCGCGCCGCAGCCGCGCCGATGGGAGAAAAGGCATGAAGGTAGCGGTGATCGGAACCGGCCGGGTTGGCACCGCGATTGCGCCCAACATCCAGCAGGCCGGGCATCAGGTGGTGTACGGCGTTCGCGACCCCGCCGATCCCCGGCACGCCGCTGGGCCCGGTGACATCGCCCGGCTTTCAATGCGCGATGCCGCAGCCGGGGCCGATGTGATCGTGCTCGCCATCGGCTGGCAGGCGGTTGATGCGGTGCTGGCAGAGATGGGGCCGATCACGGGTAAAATCCTGGTCGACCCGATCAACCCCTATGATTTCGCGAACAACCTGGCCCCCTTGATCGCGCCGGACCAATCGGCAGCCATTTTGATCCAGGGCAAGACCGATGCCGTGGTGGTAAAGGCGCTGAACCAGGTGGGATCAGCAGTGATGGCCGATGCACCCGCCCGGCGGATCAAGCCGCTGCAGTTCGTCGCCGCCGACAATGCCGACGCCAAGGCAGCGGTCACCACGCTGCTGCGCGACGTCGGTTTCGACGTTCGGGATGCCGGTGGGCTGGAATATGCCCGCGAGCTGGAGGGCATGGCACGACTGTGGATCGCCCAGGCATTCGGCCATGCCATGGACCCGTCGACAGGCTGGGCGCTGATCGACGGCAATGGCTGATCAGCCGCCCGGCACCACGCTGGCGATCCGCGCCACGGCGATGGCAGCGGATGCCAACCCGTATGGCGCGATATTTGTCGGCTGGTTGATGGGGCAGATGGCGCTGGCGGCAGGATCAGTGGCGTCGCAACGGTGCCAGGGGCAGGCGCCAGTAGTTGCCGCCGACAAGCTGAGCTTCACTACACCGGTCACGATCGGCGACGAAGTATCGGTATATGCCCAAATCGTCGCTGTGGGCCGCACATCGATGTCAGTCTCGGTTGAGCTATGGCGCAGGCCCCGGCACGACCAAGACAGCGAGCTGGCCGCCACAGGGCATTTTACGCTGGTATCGATGGGCCCCGATGGCCGGCCCCGCCCGGTCGACGGCCCGCTCGTCTGAATTTCCTGATCCTCCCCTTTTTCCCCAGGAGCACATTGTGGCTGATGCATTCGATCTGATCGTGCTTGGTTCCGGCCCCGGCGGCTATGTCGCGGCAATTCGCGCAAGCCAGCTTGGCCTGAAGGTGGCCATTGTGGAGCGCGAGCTGCTGGGCGGCATCTGCCTGAACTGGGGGTGCATCCCCACCAAGGCACTGCTGCGCTCTGCTGAAATCTACCATTACATGCAGCACGCCAAGGATTACGGGCTGGTCGCCGACGGGATCAGCGCTGATATCGCGGCGGTGGTGAAGCGATCACGCGGGGTGGCAAAACAGCTGAACCAGGGCGTCACCCACCTGATGAAGAAGAACAAGATCGCCGTGTTCATGGGTGACGGCAAGCTGACCGCCGCCAACCAGATCACCGTGACGAAGGATGGCAAGGCGGAGGTGCTGGCGGCCAAGAACATCATTCTGGCCACCGGCGCGCGCGCCCGCGACCTGCCGTTTGCGCCCGCCGATGGAAAGCGCATCTGGACGTACCGCCATGCGATGGTGCCGCCCGAAATGCCCGGCAAATTGCTCGTCATCGGTTCCGGCGCGATCGGCATCGAATTCGCCAGCTTTTATAACGATATGGGCGCTGAGGTGACGGTGGTCGAAATGCTCGACCGGGTGGTGCCGGTGGAAGATGCCGATGTGTCTGCCTTCCTGGAAAAAGCGCTGAAAAAGCAGGGCATGACGATCATGACCAGCGCTGGCGTGGACAGTCTGAAGGCGACGGCAACCGGGGTAACCGCCGCCATCAAGGGCAAGGACAGCAAGGTCGTGGCGGCGGAATTCAGCCACTGCATCGTCGCCATCGGCATTGTGCCCAATACCGAGAATATCGGGCTGGAGGCGCTGGGCGTCGCCACGGACCGGGGCTTTGTGAAAACCGATGCCATGTGCCGCACCAACGTGCCGGGGCTATACGCGATCGGCGATATCACCGCCCCGCCATGGCTGGCGCTCAAGGCCAGCCATGAAGGCGTGATCGCAGCAGAGGCCATTGCGGGCAACCACCCGCATGCGATGGACCCGCGCAACATCCCCGGCTGCACATACTGCCACCCGCAAATCGCCAGCGTCGGCCTGACCGAGGCCAAGGCGCGGGAGGCGGGGCATGAGGTGAAGGTGGGCACCTTCCCCTTTATCGGCAATGGCAAGGCAATCGCGCTGGGCGAGGCGGAAGGCTTTGTGAAAACCGTGTTCGATGCGGCCACGGGCGAGTTGCTGGGTGCACACATGATTGGCGCGGAGGTCACGGAGCTGATCCAGGGCTACACCATCGGCAAGACTGCCGAACTGACCGAAGCCGAATTCATGGAAAGCGTGTTCCCCCACCCCACGCTGAGCGAGATGATGCATGAAAGCGTTCTGGCAGCCTATGGCAAGGCGCTGCATATTTAGGGGGGCGGCGGTCTGGGCGGTTCAACCCATCGTTCTCAAGCCCCTCCCCTTCAGGGAACGGGTAGGGGGTGGGGAGTGTCCCCATTAATCGTCGCTCTCGATGCGATTTACAGCCCCCACCCCAACCCCTCCCCTGAAGGGGAGGGGCTTTTTGGCCGGAAACCGATCAGCGAGTATCTTGCACCGGAATGGCAACGCCAGGCGGCCACAAACCGGCGCTAGCCCCGGGCTCGCGTCGGGTTATACTGGCGCATGCGCGTTGCCATCATCACGCCCTATAGCAGCGAAAGTGCGGCGATTCTGGCGCGCTGTATAAACAGTGTCGCCGGGCAATCGCACGCCGCCACCCATATCCTTGTCGCTGATGGCCACCCACAATCCTTGCCCGGCGATGTGCAGCACATCCCCCTGCCCCACGCGCACGCCGACTGGGGTGACACACCCCGGCTGATCGGTGCGGCATCGGCCTATGCGCAAGGGTTTGATGGCATTGCCTGGCTGGATGCGGATTGCTGGCTGGAGCCTGATCACGTCGAACGGATGCTGGATCTGGCGCAGCGTGCGGCGGTGTCCATCGTCACCACGACGCGCAATCTGGTGCGGCAGGATGGATCGCTGCTGGGGATTTGCACCGAATCGAACGGGCAAGATTTTTGCGACACCAACTGCCTGCTGGTGATGCGGGATGCGATTCCGGTGGTTGCCCCCGCCTGGGGTTTCAAGCCGCACAATGAAGCCGTTATCGGCGATCGGCACGTGTGGAACATCGCCAGGACGCTGAAATCCGCGCACTGCAACGTGCCGACGGTGAATTACGAAACCCGAATCGCGAACCACTATCTCGATCGTTCGGAACGCCCGCCGGACAACGCCCGGGTGATCGTGCGCGCCGAGGGGGAGGCGCATTACCGGTCGGTTCGGTATTTCGATCTGGTGAAATAGGCGGGCGTGCGAGGGAGTTGATCAATCTCCCCCTCGTCACCCCCGCCTGCGCGGGGATGACGGGTAGGGTTTAAAGCGGCCTACGTAGAACCTGAATCGTCATGGCGACCCCGGCCTTGAGCCGGGGGAAGCAATCCAGCCTCACCACGCGCGGCACGCTGGATTGCTTCACTACGCTCGGCATGACCGAAGTGATTCAGAATTTACGCGCGATGCTTTAATCGCAGACCCCGCGAGCTACCCCAGCTTTGCGGCCATCAGCGCCTTCAGGTCCACCATCGGCCGCGCGCCGAAGTGACTGATGATTTCAGCCGCACAAATCGCGCCCATCCGCAGCGAAGCCTCCAGCCCCAGCCCCTGCGCTTGGCCGTGCAGGAAACCGGCGGCGAACAAATCGCCGGCGCCAGTGGTATCCACAATCTTGTCGATCGGCTCCGCTGGCACTTCGACGCGGGCGGTGCCGGCAATCGCCATCGCGCCTTTTTCGCTGCGGGTCACCACCAGCAGCGGCACTTGCTCTGCGGCGCGCGCAACGGCGGCGTCGACATCGTCGGTTTCCATCAGCGACAGGATTTCTGCTTCGTTGGCGAACAGGATGTCGATCAGCCCATCGGCCATCAGCGCGAGGAAATCGGCGCGGTGGCGCGAAATGCAGAACACGTCGGACAGGGTGAAGGCAACGCGCCGCCCGGCCCCGCGCGCAATATCAATCGCCTTGCGCATCGCCGCGCGCGGCTCCTCCGGATCCCAAAGATAGCCCTCAAGATACAGGATCGCGCTGTCGGCGATCAGATCATGGTCGAGTGCGGCGGCGGGCAGATACTGCGACGCGCCCAGAAAGGTGTTCATTGTCCGCTGGCCATCCGGCGTCACGAAAATCAGGCAGCGTGCAGTGGTTGGCTCACCGCTGCGCACCGCGGTGTTGAAGGCGACACCCATCGCGCGAATATCATGCGCGAACACCTGGCCCAGCTGATCATCCGCCAGCTGGCCAATGAAACCGCATTTACCGCCCAGCGCCGCAATGCCCGCCACGGTGTTTGCCGCAGAACCGCCGCTTGCCTCAATCCCCGATGCCATCTTGGCATACAGCGCATCAGCCTCTTGCGGGGAGAACATCAGCTGCATCGATCCCTTGGCCATCCCCTCTGCGGTGATGAAGGCATCGTCAGTATGGGCAAGGACATCGACGATCGCGTTGCCGATGGCGACAACATCATATTGGGGATCAGACACGCAATTCTCCGGGCGATTGGCTATTGGCGCTCGGTAGAAGCCAGCGCGACGATGCGCAACTGCCGCGCGCCAGGCCGAAGCCCGGGGGCTTGCCGACGCCGCGCGATCATGGTTCGGCAGATGCGCGGCACATCACGAGGCGGGCATGACGATGGCGAACGGCGGACGGAGCAAAACAGGGCTGGTGCTTGCCACTGGGGCGGCGCTGCTGGCGGGCTGCACGACCAGCGGCAGCGCGGTCTCCACCCGGCCTGATACTACGCCCGTTCCGCTCGCCGGGCGGTTGCCAGCGGGTCTGGACCGGGTGATGGGGCGGGAGGCGAACGCGCTCGTCACCCTGTTCGGCCAGCCCGATGCTGACATTCGCGAGGGCAATGCCCGCAAGCTGCAATTCACCAGCAATGCCTGTGTGCTCGACGCCTATCTCTATCCGCGTGGCAACGCAGCGCCGGTGGTGACGCATATCGATTCGCGCCAACCGGACGGCAGCCCGATCGACCGGGCATCATGCATCGCCGCGCTCACCCGGCGCGACGGGGGGAAATAGCCACTCGGCGCTGGCGAGTGGATCAGCCTCGCTCGATTGGCGCGCGGTTCGCTCGACATGCCAGCGGGCCGGATCAAGCTGCCCCAGCGCCCAGATCGCCGCGCCGCGCACCACCGGCGCATCATCGTCCAGCAAGCCCAGCACCGCCGGCAGCAGCACCGGCGCGCCACTGTTGCCCGCCGCGATCAGGCAGTTGCGGATCATGCGGTTGCGCCCGATCCGCTTGATGGGAGAGCCAGCGAACACCGCGCGGAACCCCGCATCATCAAGCGCGAGCAGATCAGCCAGCGCGGGCGCTGCCAGTTCGGCACGCGGCGCGAAGGCCAGGTTGGCGCGGGCGGCCTGCGCAAACTTGTTCCACGGGCACACCGCCAGGCAATCATCGCAGCCATAGATGCGGTTGCCGATGCCGGTGCGGAATTCATGCGGAATCGGCCCGGCATGCTCGATCGTCAGGTACGAAATACAGCGCCGCGCATCGAGCCGATAGGGCGCCGGGAACGCATCCGTCGGGCACGCCCGCTGGCAGGCATCGCAACTGCCGCACAGATCGTGCGCCGGCGGATCGGGAGCCAGATCAAGCGTGGTATAAATCGCCCCCAGGAACAGCCAGCTGCCATCGCGGCGGCTCACCACATTGGTGTGCTTGCCCTGCCCGCCAAGGCCCGCGGCGGCCGCCAGCGGCTTTTCCATCACCGGGGCTGTATCGACGAACACCTTCAGATCGCCGCCCGCCTCCGCCACGATCCACCGGGCCAGCGCCTTCAACGCGCGCTTCACGACATCATGATAATCGCCGCCCTGCGCATAAACGGAAATCCGCGCGCGCTCGCCTGTGGTCGCAAGCGTCATGGGGTCGGTCGCGGGCGCATAGCTCATTCCCAGCGCGATCACGCTGTTCACCTGCGGCCACAGCCCGCGCGGGCTGGCGCGCTGATCGGCACGGGCCTCCATCCAGATCATGTCGCCATGCGCGCCATCCGCCAGCCAGGCGCGCAACCGCTCGCCCGCCGCCGGTGCGACATCGGCAGAGGCAATACCGCACGCCGCAAAGCCAAGCTCCGCTGCTTTATCGCGCAATTCTTGTGTGAAGGACTTGTTTTCGTTCATCCTTGCCCGCTACGGTTTTGCCCGATGCATGTTCACGCGCTCCAACCTTGATGCTGTCCATCGATAGGGGATTTTCTTGAAAAGCGAACTGGCGGTCACCGCCACAGGCCTGGTCAAGCGCTTTGGCGATCGGCGGGTGGTTGACGGGGTGGACATCGCCGTGCCCCGGGGCGCGATTTACGGCGTGCTTGGCCCCAATGGCGCGGGCAAGACGACGACGCTGCGGATGCTGCTGGGCATCATCGAGCCTGACGAGGGGCAGCGCAGCCTGCTGGGCCATGCCCGCCCGCGCGAGGCAAGCGACCAGATCGGCTATCTGCCCGAGGAGCGCGGGCTGTATCCCGCGATGAAAGCGCGTGACGCAATCGCGTTCATGGGCGCGCTGCGCGGACTGGACTGGCGCGAGGGGCGCAAGCGTGCCGCAACGATGATGGAGGCCGCTGGCCTGGGCCATGCAGTCGATGAAAAAATCCGCAAACTCTCCAAGGGCATGGCCCAGCTGGTCCAGCTGTTGGGATCAGTGGTGCATCAGCCCGATCTGCTGGTACTGGATGAGCCGTTTTCAGGACTGGACCCGGTCAACCAGGAACGGCTGGAAGCGCTGATCGTGGCGGAGCGGGATCGCGGTGCGACGATCCTGTTTTCCACCCATATAATGAGCCATGCCGAGCGGCTGTGCGATGGCCTGGCGATCATCGCCGGGGGCAAGCGCCGGTTTGAAGGCACCGTGGCGCAGGCGCGCGGCATGCTGCCACAACAAGTGCATTACGTGCCCCATCACGACGCGCCGGGCCTGCAATCGCTGCTGCCCGGTGATGCGATTCGCGAGGCACAGGGCTGGAAGTTCATCATGCCGTCCAGCGGAATCGAAACGCTGTTGAGCACGCTGATCGGCGCGGGCCACGGCATTGCCGGGCTGTCGATCGAACGACCCGGGCTGCATGATGCGTTCGTCAAAATTGTCGGCCCTGCCGCGCTGGAGGGCGCACAATGAAGAAGCCAGCCAGCAACAATGCCCGCCTGCTCCGCCAGACGCTGACGATCGCACGGCGTGATTTTACAGCGACCGTGTTTACGCCGCTGTTCCTGGTGTTCCTGCTCTCGCCGCTGTTCATGATCGGCTTTGCGGCTGTGGGTGCGGTTGGCGGGTCGAGCCTGGCGCGCGGGCCGGCGGACAAGGTGCGGATCATCGCCTATGCGCCAGCAGATGATGCCAAGGCGCTGAAGGCAGCGGACGAGCGGTTGCGGCGCGTGTTCCGCGCAAGTGACGCGCCGCCTGCGTTGCAAACCGAATTGCCGGGCAGCGACCCGGCGACGCAGGCGCGCGCAGCGTTTGATGCAAACAAGATTGAGGCTTCGGCGGTGCTGTATGGCCCGCTGGCAAAACCGCAGATCATCTATGCGCCGCGCGGATCGCGCGCGGCAGATTATCTGGCGCAGCTGGCTGAAACCGCGCTGCGTGATCGGGCAAGCGGTGGCACTGCGGCGCTGAGTGTTGCGACCAAAAAGCTGTCGGAGCCGGGCAAGAATTCAAAGGCGAGCAACAATGCCGCGTCGCTGGTCGGCGTGACCGGCATTTTCTTCCTCACCCTGTTCCTGTCGGGCCAGGCCGTCGGCACGATGGCGGAGGAACGCAGCAACAAGGTAATCGAAATCCTGGCTGCTGCCGTGCCGCTGGAATCGGTATTCCTGGGCAAGCTGATCGGGATGTTCGGGGTGGCGGTGCTGTTCGTCACCTTCTGGGGCACGCTGATCAGCCAGATCGGCGCGCTGCTGCCCGCAGGTGCCGCGGGCGCCATCTCTGCGTTTTCGCCGGCCGTGGGCATGCCCGTGTTCATCCTGTTGTTCTGTGCCTATTTCACCATGGCCTATATGTTGCTGGGCGCGGTGTTCCTGGGCGTTGGCGCACAGGCATCAACCATGCGCGAAATCCAGATGCTGTCGCTGCCGATCACGATCGTGCAGATGGTGATGTTTGGCCTGGCCTCCACCGCTGCGTCGCAGCCGGGCACGCCTCTGGCGCTGTTGGCGGAGGTTTTCCCGCTCAGCTCGCCCTATGCGATGGCCGCGCATGCTGGCAATTCGCCGGAACTGTGGCCGCACGCGGCAGCGCTGGCATGGCAGCTATTGTGGGTGTCGATCACGATCTGGGTGGGGGCAGGCGCGTTCCGGCGCGGCGTGCTGAAATCGGGAAGTGGGCGAAAGCCATTTGCCGGGCTGATGCGCCGGGGTGCGATTACCCCGATCATGGCAAATAGCGACGCGACGGGTTAAGGCGTAACCACAGCGCGTGCTGGCGCGAATAGCATGGTAACGAGCCCTCAAGGGAGTTTGACCAGCATGACCGATCGCCGCCAGTTCCTGTCCATTGCCGCTGTCGGATCAGCCGCCGCCGCGTTGTTCGGATGGCGCACCACGCCTGCCGCCGCTGCGGAGAAATTTGAAGTGACGCTCAGCGATGCGCAGTGGAAGGCCAGGCTCTCGCCCGCCGCCTATCGCACGCTGCGGCATGAAGCGACCGAATATCCCGGCACCAGCCCGCTGAACCATGAAAAGCGCGCAGGCAGCTTCTGGTGCGCGGGCTGTGCGTTGCCGCTGTTTTCATCGGCCACCAAGTTCGATAGCGGCACCGGCTGGCCCAGCTTTTGGCAGCCGCTGCCCAACGCGGTGCGCACCCGCGTCGATGGCAGCCTGATCTTCGCGCGCACTGAAGTGCATTGCCGTCGCTGCGGCGGGCATCTGGGCCATGTGTTCGATGATGGCCCGGCCCCGACCGGCAAGCGTTACTGCATGAACGGCGTGGCAATGACGTTCCACGCGGGCAAGATTGGCTGAACCGGGGCGCGATTTGAGCAACGTGTCAAAAGTCTGACCCGTTCACCCTGAGCTTGTCGAAGGGCTCCTTTTTCTTCGTGCCGCTTGGAATGCCACCCGAAGAACAAGGCAAGGCTCCGACAGGCTCAGCCCGAACGGATATCCTTAAGTCTGGTTTACAGCACGTTGCTCTAGCCGCGCGTCAGAGCCCGGCGTCGCTCACCAGCGTCAGGATGCCGCGCTCACCCACCGCGCTGTGCGCAATCTGGGGGGCGGTTGGCGTGGGCAGCGCGTCCTGCGGGGCGCCGTTGCCGTAAATAAAGCCCTTGGTAGGATACACCGTCAGCCCCAGCCCGCCCATCGGGCCGAACCATACGCGCACCGCGCTCCAGTCACCCGCCACCGAAACATCAATCGCCCGAACGTCACGCTCGATCCCGCCGGGGCGTGACCAGTTGGCGTGGGTGAGCAGCACTTCACGGTCGCTGACGATCTGGCTCACCATCGCGACATGGCCATAGCGCATCTTTGCGGTGGCGGAAAAAGCGAGCACGGCGCCGACCTGCGGTGCCTGGCCGCGGGCATAGCGCCCCTCAGCCTGGCTCCACCATGTCAGCGCGTTACCCTGAATTTCGATGCCCGATACCTGGCGGGCAAACGGCACGCACTGAAGGGTACGGGCAAATGCCGGGGTGGATGCCATCAGGGCGCACGATACCACCAGCGCAAAACGCGCTGCCAAAGCCTTGAATGTCATGGACCCCCCAAAGGTGCCGGTCAGTGTTTCAGCGGTGTCTAGCCGCTTGTTGATCCTCTCAAAGCAGACCGTGCCGGATTGGGAAACCCTCAGCGCGCGATGAATGGAACCTTTTCCGACGAACCGTGTTTGGGGGGCGGTGACCTGTCCCAAGTGGGTGCATCTTGCACCGGAAATGCCCCAAGCAACGCGTTCACACTCGCCAAAACGGGCTTTGCTGGCTATAGCCGCTTGATGCTGAAGCGTGCCGCCATCCTGTTATTCATCGTCTCGCTGGCGGTAAACAGCCGCTGGGTGCTGGGGCCGATCGACTGGATGGTGGTGCCCGCGCTGCTGATCGGCTGGTTCCTTGCGGATCTCGCATCGGGCGTCATCCACATGGCATTTGATTACCTGCCCTGCCCGCCGGGCATCGGGCTGGGCACGATGTTCCATTATCAGGGATCACGCGAATCGGATGAGTATCTGGCGCTGCGCCGCGAAACGCTGGCCAAGATCGGGCCGTTCGACCGGCTGGTGTTCGATTTCAAAAACCACCACCCGCGCCCCGATGCGTTGGGAAGGCGATCGTTCCTGACGCTGGTGGGGTCGACGATCTTTGCGGTTGGCCTGCCGGTGTCGTTGGCGCTCAACATCGCGTCGTTTGTGTGGCCGGTGCCGGGCTGGTTCATGGCCGGGGCGACCAGCCTGCTGGTGGGCGGGGTTCTGGCGCAATATTTCCACGGCACACTGCACCGCGATGATATTCCCGGCATCATCCGGGTGATGCGGCGGCTGGGCCTGTTGATGACGCCGGCCGCGCACCAGATTCACCACGACAGCCTGCAGCGCGATTTCGCCACCAATTGCGGCTGGTCAAACCCGTTCATCAACCCGGTATTCCGGTTGCTGCGTCGGCGCGGGGTGTTGAGGGATCAGGGGCTTGAACCCGCCTGATCTCAGGCGGCGGGCTTTGCCCCCATCCGCTCCAGCCGCGCCTGATGCTCCGCCCGCCCGAACGGGAAGCGCGAATAGATGAACGCCGCCAGCCCGTAGAACAGCGTCAGCAGCACAATGAAGATCAGCGTCAACCGGTCGACCGTTTCAATCGGCACTTTGCCGGGCGTGGCCGATGCCGGGAATTGTGCGATCGACAGGATCGCGCCTGCCATGAAGATGCCCAGGCCCCCCACCATTTTCTGCACGAAAAAGCTGCCGGCGAAGAAAACCCCCTCCGATCGCCTGCCGGTGCGCATTTCCGATTCCTCCACCACGTCGGACAGCATCGACGCCCCGATGATGAACGCGCTGACCCCGCACGCGGTGTTGAGTGAAAAGATCGTCAGCAAAATGGGCAGCAGGATCGGCGATCCCGGCACGGGAAACGCCCCCAGCAGCCGCAAGATATAGGGCGAGACAAGCAAAATGACGCTGAGGATCGACAGGATCGTGCCCATCTGTGCCTTGTCCCCACCGCGCGTCAACCGTGGCGCCATGATGAAGGCGGCAATTGCGCCAATCAGCAGCGCAAGCGACAGCCACTGATAGTCACCACCGCTGAACTCCCACACATATTGGTACATGTAGTTCGACAGCGCGAACGAAATGCCCTGCGCGGTATAGGCGCACAGCCCCGCCAGCATCAGGATGACAAACGCCCTGTTCGATATCGTCTGGCGGAAAGCGCGAACATGCTCGGCCAGCGTCTCGGTACTCTCCGCCAATTTGGGCAGATATTTGATATCCCCGTGCAGGCCCCAGGACGACACCAGAATGGCCACCGCCATCACGATCGCGGCCATCGTCGCCATGCTGGAATAGCCGGGGCCGTTCTGCAAACCCACGGCATGCGTCGCATCAGGCACCAGGAATACGCCGTACGCCAGTGACAACATGCCAAGCCCGCCAACCCAGCCGAACAGATAGCGGTATGAGAACAGCTTGGTACGCTCATCATAATCAGAGCTGAGTTCGGGCGCGAGCGCGGAGGCCGGAATTTCGAATGCGGAAAGGGCAATGCGCACCAGCAGCGCGCTGCCGAACAAATAGAAGAGCAGCCCCGTCTCGCTCCACCCGGTCGGCGGGTTCCACAGCAGCAGCCAGCCGATCGCGACCGGAATGGCGGAACCATACATCCAGGGATGCCGCCGCCCCCACTTGCTGCGGGTATGATCGGACAGGAAGCCCACGGCGGGATCGACAAATGCCTCAACCATCATCGCCATCATGATCGCGATGCCAACGCT